>JAYUCQ010000121.1:0-5652 GCA_043740265.1 Hyphomicrobium sp. | reverse complement strand
CGTCTATGCACACTTTGCCGTTCGAACTCTTGATCCCCGCCACGGCCGAAAGAATTGCTGTTTCTGGACAGGCGGCGACGAGTGGAAAATTGGCCAGCGCCGCGCCCGTACCTGCCGCTGAAGCACTGGCAATTGGGCCAAATCAAACGCAAGCTCAACTGCCGGACCTTCCGCATTTGCCGGTCTTTGAATTCGCCCCGCCGCCCCCGCCGCCAAATCCGCGCCTTGCCGCCATCGTCGCCGCCGTTGAAAACGGCACGATGGATGTGTTCTTATCACCCATCGTAGCGCTGCAATCGCATCAGGTCAGCCACTACGACGTCACTGTGCGGCTGAAGTCTTCAAGCGGCGCTTATCTCGATGACGCCGAACAGGAACTGCAACTCGCGGGCAGCGATATGCTGGCGCTGTTCGATACGGCCCGGCTAAAGCGATCAGCGGCTTTGGCGCAACGGCTTGACGCGCACAACAAGAGCGGGTCGCTGCTCTCAGCCGTCAACGGCCCGTCGATCACGAACGCCGACTTCCTGGAAACATTTGCCCGCGTCTACGAAGAACGCGACCGCATCTCGAGCCAGCTCGTACTGACGTTCACGCAAGCCGACGTCGAGCAGTTCACGGCCTCGGCGTGGCAGGCGTTGGGCGATATGCATGCGTTCGGGTTCAGCTTCGCGCTGTCGAAGATTGATCACGTGGCGATGGATTTCAGCGCGCTAGCCAAGCGCGGCTTTGCCTTCCTTCGGCTTGATGCGAGTGCTCTGCTCAGCGGCCTTCCCGCCCGCGAGCGGTTTGTCGGGCCGGATGATCTATGCAAATTGCTGGCTGGCGCCGGCATGACGCTGGTCGCCGATACGATTGACGATGAAGCCGTGCGCGCCCGCGTCTTCGGTTTCGGCGTGCTGTTCGGTCAGGGCCGGCTGTTTGGCGGCGCACGCCAAGTGAAACTTGATCCGCTTCCCGCCGGAACCTCCGCCGCGGCGTGAGGTACAGCCACCGTGACAATTGAAGCAGCCGGGGGTATAGCCCCGGCTGTTTTGTTGTGGGGCCGCCTTGCTTTTAGGGCCGTCTTGGTTTTGGGACCGTCTTGGATGCACGATATTCCACTTCTGACGTCGATCGCGCCTTTGGCTGAAACCGCAGACGTTTGGTTTCTCGATATTTGGGGCGTGCTGCACAACGGCTTCAAACCGTTTGGGGGGTGCGTCGATGCCTGCGTCACGTTCCGCAAGGCGGGCGGAACCGTCATCCTTGTTTCCAATTCGCCGCGTCCGCGCGCTGGTGTCATCAAGCAGTTGACCGGCATCGGCGTCGACCCAGTGGCCTATGATGATGTCATCTCTTCGGGCGATGTTTCGCGCGCGCTGATTGCGGCCATCGCCCCTGGGCCTCTCCTGCACATTGGCCCAGTGCGGGATCTGCCGCTGTTCGATCGGCTAGGCGTCACGTTCGCCAAAGCCGGGCAGGCGCAAGCCACCGTCTGCAGCGGCCTTTATGATGACGAAGCCGAAACGCCGGACGATTACCGCGATATGCTTGCCGTCCTGCGGGCCCGCACCGTGCCGATGATCTGCGCCAATCCCGACATCAAAGCCGAACGCGGCGGCAAGCTCATCTATTGCGCCGGAGCCATCGCGCAAGCTTATGAGGCACTTGGCGGCACCGTGCAGTACGCCGGCAAACCCTACGCACCCATCTATGACGCCGCATTGCAAATGGCAGCGCGTCTGCGTGGCGGTGCTGTCGAGACGAGCCGCGTCCTCGCCATCGGCGACGGCGTTGCAACCGACATTCGCGGCGCGTCGAACGCCGGCATCCGCTCCGTCTACATCGCCAGCGGCGTCAATCTCGCCCGCGGAGTGCCGCTAGCCGACGCGGCCAAAACGCTGTTCGCCGCCGAGGCCGTCAAACCCATCGCCGTCATGACGGCGTTGGTGTGGTGAAGACCACGGCTGTCATCCCGGCCGGGGTGACAATTCACGAGCTAAGCCGCAGCACGATCTTTCCAATGTGCTGGCTGCTTTCCATGCGGGCGTGGGCCGCCGCTGCATCGGCCAAAGCGAACGTGCTGTCGATATGAAGCTTGATTGTGCCGTCAACGACGCGCGGCAGAACTTTGCTCTCAACCGCGTGTGCAATTCCCGCCTTCACCTCGGGCGAGCGCACGCGCAACGTCGAACCGGTAATCGTCAAGCGCTTGAGCATGACGCGCATGAAATCAATCGTGGCGCTTGAGCCCTTTTGATAAGCGATATTCACGAGGCGGCCATCGTCGGCCAGGGACTTGATGTTGCGCTCGATGTAATCGCCGCCAACCATGTCGAGAATAACGTCAACGCCCTTGCCCGCGGTTTCCGCTTTAATGACGTCAGCAAAATCTTCGCGCGTGTAATCAATCGCCCGGCCGGCGCCGAGACCAACACAGGCCGCGCATTTTTCCGCCGAGCCCGCCGTCGCAAAAACCGTTGCGCCAAACGCCTTCGCCATCTGGATCGCCGTCACGCCGATGCCGCTGGTGCCGCCGTGGATCAAAAACTTCTCACCACTTTTCAATCCGCCGCGCTCAAAGACATTGTGCCAGACAGTGTAGAAAGTTTCGGGAATGGCGGCGGCATCCTCAAACGAGAGGCTTGCGGGCTTGGCCATCGCTGAGCCTTCATCGGCAACGCAGTACGGCGCGTACCCGCCACCGTTGACGAGAGCCATGACGGCGTCGCCCACCTTGAAGCGCTTGCAAGCCGAACCCACCGCCGCGACAAGTCCCGAAACTTCGAGGCCTGGCAGTTCCGAGTGCCCCTTGGGTGCCGGATAGAGCCCCTGCCGCTGCATCACGTCCGGCCGGTTGACGCCTGCTGCTTTGACGTTGATGAGAATTTCGCCCGCACCCGCAATCGGCACCGCCACCTCGCGCAATTGCAAAACCTCAGGCCCGCCCTTGGCTGTGATGGCGATGGCGGTCATCATTTCCGGCAGGTCGGTCATGGGGATGCAGGTCTCGCGTTCGTGTTGAGGTCATTTTAGTTCTACATGGCCGTGGCCAGTCTTGTCCCCTCTCCCCGTCGAGCTCTTTAGCTCTAACGGGGAGAGGGTTAGGTTGAGGGGCGGCCTCTTGCTCCGCCGCACATCCATTCTGACACCCTGAATAATTGATCGAAATTGTATTTCGTTTATTTGAAGCCAGCCGGAGCAAGCTGTATACAAACCATTGTGTCTAGGTCAGATTACGTCGCAGAAACGGTTGTGGGGGGTGTACTTTGCTGGACAATATTATGGGAATACTGGCACACGCTTGGTCTTCGCTTTTGGAGCAAGATCGCTCGCTTCAGGTGGTTGCAGCTCTTGTATCGATTTTTGTGGCACTGTCGCCATTCATCCCAGGATTGTTTAAGCGTTTCGCACCTCGCCCAAAAACAACTTCTCATCCTACGTCAATGTCAAATTTTTTAGAACGCGAGTTAAAGAAATGGAGCCACCCAAACCTCGTTAAATTTTCGGACATCACTTCTCGAAAAGATTTCAATGCTCGAAAATGTGCGTCAATTCCCCGGTCAGAGAATATTCTGGCGCTGTTTGATATGACGGTTTTTGGGTCGGCCAAGAAGTGTTTGGCGATAGGAGAAACCGGAGTATTTATGTCGGGGCAGGAGCGCCTACCTTGGAAAGACTTTGCAGGCGCAGCCATAAAGTTGAACAAACGAGATAGTCAGCTATTTATTGGCGACAAGGAACTAGACGTATCGGCATTGAACGATGAAGAAGCCTTTCTGGCCTTGGTTAGTAGCCTGCAACAGGACATCAAAGAAAAATTCCAATTGGCCGCCTAAGCCAACATGTGGCTCTTCGTTTTGCCGCCCCTCACCCCGACCCTCTCCCCACGTCATTGGCAGGGACGTGGGGAGAGGGAGCATACCAAGATGTGGACGCTGCAATGGACTGGGATGATGCTCTGCCAAAACCCAAACCCGCGGCGGCGGCGGGCGATAACCTTGCGGCACTCTCGGTCGGAGAACTTGAAGCCCGCATCAAAACCTTCGAAGCCGAGATCGAACGCGTGCGGGCCGAACTGATAAAAAAACGCGCCCACGAAGCCGCAGCCAGCGCACTTTTCAAATCTTAAGACGACATTGCCGCAAGCTGCTCAAATTGAAATCAATTTAAGAAAGATGCGGGAGCAGCGCCGCGTCACGCGCTCCGCAAACGCTAACGCGAAATCAATTGTCAGCGCACTCCATTTTACGTTTCCTTAAGCATCAGGCGGCATTCTGACCGCGGTCCAGACTTCTGGATAAGCCGTCAGCACCTGCTGCTGACGTGTTTGACGCCTCCCTGTTGACTTTCGAGCCGCTCCGCAAGGGCGGCTCTTTTTTTGCATTGTCCACAGGAATGCCACCGGCTGCCCCGTTTTGAGCCTTGTTGTTAACTATGGTGCGATACGTTGCAGGTGTGGTAGTGGTTAGTTTAGGGTGAGTTTTTGTGTCGTTGAGGGTCATGAGTAACGGGTCTCGCGTAGATAGCGCGCTCAATAGCGGCGCTACAACCGTCTCCTTTGGTGAGCGGTTTCAGTCTTCAGAACAATTCGACCACATCTTCAAGGAAGGTATGGCGCTGGTAGAGCGCACTGCTTCTTATCTGGATGGTCCAGGCCGCAAGGAAGCGAAAGGACTGACCGGAAGCGCCGGCGTTCTCTACGCAACCGAGAGTATGCGCCTGACAACACGGCTTTTGGACCTCGCGTCCTGGCTGCTGATCCGCCGCGCCTTGAAAGAAGGCGAGATCGGCGAAGAAGAAGCCGCGAGAAAGCGCCGCCGCGTCAAGCTGCAGGCGTTTGGCCGCCCATCGCACGTCAAGGATTTCGGCGCGCTGCCGCAGGGCTTGCGGACCTTGATCGAGGAAAGCTTCGCGATGCACGACCGCATCATTCAGCTTGACCGCGCCATGACCGTCGCCAGTGATCCCGACACGGTGCATGACCGCCCAGCCAACCCGGTGGCCCAGCAGATGGGCTTGCTAGAGCGCGCTTTTGCGTCAAAGCTCAGCTGATCAACACCACAGACTTTGAATACAAAAAAGGCCCGGTTACCCGGGCCTTTTTTAATTGGGTTGGCGCGATGCCCAACCGAACTTAAACGAAGCCTTCGAACTTTTTCTTGAAGCGCGACAGGCGGCCGCCACGGTCCATCAGCTTAGTATCGCCGCCGGTCCAAGCTGGATGCGTATTCGGGTCGATATCGAGCGACAGGCTGTCGCCTTCCTTGCCGTAGGTCGAGTACGTGATGAACTCCGTCCCATCGGTCATGACGACCTTAATCTGGTGATAGTCCGGGTGGATGTCTTCTTTGCTCATAGCTCGCTGCCTGTTCTTGAGTAATGCTCTTGAATGAATCGTGCCGTCCGCGGGTTCCCATTGTTTGAGGACCGGCGCTGTGGACGATCGCAACCGTCGTGATTTCGCCGTTTGTCTACCCGAGAAGGGGGCTGGGCACAAGCCCGCGCGATAGCCACTGCGGCCTGATATGGCGGCGCTTTGCCGCCGGAGTGCTTCAAGACTGGGTCTGATCTCAATCCGCTTGAGCAGCCCCCCTGCCTCGGGCATGGTCCAGAGCCGGTTCGCCCGGAATTCTTGACGGGTAGCCGGGGTCTAAGTGGTACACCGCA
>JAYUCQ010000120.1:0-5655 GCA_043740265.1 Hyphomicrobium sp. | reverse complement strand
GGTTCTTCAATTAACCATCGTGGCGGCGGAACACTAAAGTCGCATTTGTGCCGCCAAAACCGAAGCTATTCGACATCACAGAGTTAAGTTTCGCGTTGTCGATGCGCTTGCGCACAATCGGCATATCGGCAAATGCAGGGTCGATCTCTTCGATGTTAGCGCTTTCGCAAATGAAGCCGCTATTCATCATCAGCAGCGAGAAGATCGCCTCCTGAACGCCGATAGCGCCGAGCGAGTGACCGGTTAACGGTTTTGTCGCTGCGATGGGCGGAATCTTGGCTCCGAACACGTTGCGGATAGCATCGATTTCCTTAGCGTCGCCGACGGGCGTGCCAGTGCCATGCGGATTGATGTAGTCGATGGCTGGAACGCCCTTGCCGTCGAAGCCCTTGAGCGCCAGCTGCATGCAGCGCGCGGCGCCTTCACCAGACGGTGCCACCATGTCGTAGCCGTCCGACGTTGCGCCGTAGCCGGCGACTTCGCCGTAAATTTTAGCGCCACGGGCTTTGGCGTGTTCGAGCTCTTCGAGCACGACAACGCCAGCACCACCTGCAATCACAAAGCCGTCGCGATCTTTGTCGTAGGCGCGGCTGGCTTTTTCCGGCCTCGCATTGAAGCGCGATGTCATTGCGCCCATTGCGTCGAAAAGGTTGGAAAGCGTCCAATCCAATTCTTCGCATCCGCCGGCAAACATAATGTCTTGCTTGCCCCATTGAATGAGCTCGGCGGCGTTGCCGATGCAGTGGGCGCTTGTCGCGCAGGCTGACGAGATTGAATAGTTTGTACCCTTGATCTGGAACGCAGTTGCCAGCGCCGCGGACGGCCCCGAGCACATGGCCTTGGGCACTTCAAACGGGCCAATTTTCTTCGGCCCGCCGGATTTAATAGTTGTTTCTGCCGCTTCGACGATGGCCCGTGTTGAAGGACCACCCGACCCTACAATAATGCCGGAGCGCTCGTTGACGACGTCCGACGGTTCTAACCCGGCATCGCGGATGGCCTGATCCATGGCGATCCAGTTCCAGGCGACGCCCGCATTCATGAAACGCTTTGGCTTGCGCGGCACCATCGCTTCCCATTCGATCTTCGGCTCGCCGTGCACCTGGCACTTGAATCCCAGCTCGGCGTACTTTTCGGCGCGCGAAATCCCAGACTTGGCTTCGCGCAAAGAGGCGAGCACTTCCTGAGTATTGTTGCCGATGGAGGACACAATGCCCATGCCGGTGACAACGACTCGCCTCATGCGGTTTCAGTCCCTTTTGCTTTCACGGCCGAAACGAAATTCGAGCGTGACGTTAGAATTTCATCTCAGGCTTCCGTCGATTTGAGCAGGACGCGCAAATCCTTGGCCGTATAAATGACTTCGCCATCGGCTTTTAAAGTGCCATCCGCTTCCGCCAGTTTTAGTCTGCGGGCAATGACCCGCTTGACGTCGATCACATATTCGAGGTGTTTTACGTCGCGCGTCACTTCGCGATAGAATTTCACTTCACCAACGCCCGATGCGCGGCCCTGCCCCGTTAGCCCAAGCCACCCTAGGAAAAAGCCGGTCAGCTGCCATAAGCCATCAAGGCCGAGGCACCCTGGCATCACTGGATCACCTTTGAAGTGGCAATCGAAGAACCAATTGAGCCGTTCGTTTCCGGCAACCTTCAAATCAGCGACAATCAAACCCTTGCCGTGAGCGCCACCCTCGTCCGAGATATGGCTGATGCGGTCAAACATCAACATCGGCGGCAACGGCAGCTGGGCGTTGCCGGGCCCAAACAGTTCACTGCGGCCGCAGGCAAGCAGATCGTCAAATTCGTAGCTTGAACGGCGTTCCGCCATTTTTTGCCCTCGTGGTCCCATCTCAAGTCCCGGCTGGGCAGTTTAGTTCAATCCAGCCCGGTTTTAGAGTTGGCGCTAGGTAACACAGTCATACGGGCAGCGAAAGCTTCGCAAGGCCCCGGTTAGAGCCTGGATGTGCGTGAAAATCGCGCGGAAACCACAGTTCAGCCCTCAGTTGCGGGTATTCGCGGCAAAGGCTATGATGACAGCGTTCGTTCAGCGGAGCTGGCCTGCATACTGGGCCGGAGACTCCGGATGGGCGGTGCGATCTAACAAGGTGAATGACGCCGCTATGACGTTGCCAAACCCGCAATCAAACCATGCCCGGGAAGCCGCTTCGGTTGCCGACCTGATGAAGCTGTCCGGCTTACGCCCGACGCGTCAGCGGCTTGCGCTTGGCGGGTTGTTGTTTGGCGGCGAAGACCGCCACGTCACGGCCGAGCAACTGCACGCCGAAGTGGTGGGCCTTGGCGAACACGTGTCACTAGCGACGGTCTACAATACCTTGCATCAGTTCAAGCGTGCAGGCTTGCTGCGCGAATTGGCGATCGACGGCTCGAAGGCCTACTTCGACACCAACACCTCAAATCACAATCACTTCCTGCTCGAACAGAGCGGCGAGTTAATGGATATTCCCGGCGATAGCATCGAAGTTTCGGGTGTACCGCAGCCGCCTGAGGGTCTGAAGATCTCGCACATCGATGTCATCATCCGATTGGCGAAGACCTAAGTTCAGCTACTTGATCGCCTCGCCCTCGTAGACGCCCCACAATTTTTTCTGCTCGATATAGCCGTTGTATTGTTCGATCGAGACGCGGCACCAGCGGCCGTCGCATGAATGCAAGTTGGCGATCACGCCGGCTTCAACGTTGGCAACAACGCGGGCACTTTCACTATCGCTGGAAAACACGGAAACGATGGGCGAAGCTGTGCTGGCTTTGCGCTCCCACGGCAGCACCAGCCCCGTTCGCCGCCCTGACAGAAACGACTGCAACACCCACCCTTCCGCGCCGTCGGAATCGCGGACCTGACGCCAGCCTTCAAATTCCTTGATGACTTCGAGCGGCAACCCGGCGCGGCGATAGACCCAGCCTGTTGGATAGTCCGTGCCAGGGCCGTTGCGCATGTTCACCCGGTCGGATTTGAGGCTGACAAAGCGCGGCACAGGCAGTCCGCTCCCCGTTGGGGCTGCCGGGGCGGATACATCCTGTGGCGCCGTTTCAGCCCACCCAGACGGAGTGAACGCCAGGATCAGCGCTGCAGCCAATACGGCGGCAGTTCCGGCACGTTGTCTGTCAAAGCGTGCTGACATAAATCAAATTGCTCTTTGGCCGGGTGGGTTGGTCATCACAGGGAAAGCGCCGCGCACCGCAAGTTTTGGACGCATCGCAGCCTACTGTAAACAGCACTTTGTCATCCCCAGGGCCATCTGTTAGACACGGGTGAGATTTCCCCTGTGCAGCCAAATCGCACATCCCCCCACTACGGAAAAAAAATGCCGAGCAGCACCAAAAAACCGGTCGTTATTGTGACGCGAAAGCTTCCCGACGTTGTCGAGACGCGCATGTGCGAACTTTTTGATACCCGGCTGAATGTTGAAGATAAACCGATGTCTCAGGCGGCCCTGATTGCCGCAGTGAAAGTGGCTGATGTCCTGGTGCCAACGGTCACCGACCGCATTGATCGTGCGGTGCTGACGCAAGCCGGCGCGCAATTGCGCCTCATCGCCAACTTCGGCACCGGCGTCGATAACATCGACCTCGATACGGCACGCAATCGCGGCATTCTGGTCACCAACACGCCGGGCGTGTTGACGGAAGATACCGCCGACATGACCATGGCTCTGATCCTTGCCGTGCCGCGCCGCGTGGCGGAAGGCGCTGCTTACATGCGCAATCCGGAAACCAAATGGACCGGCTGGTCGCCGACGTGGATGCTGGGGCACCGCATATCCGGCAAGCGGCTTGGCATTGTCGGCATGGGCCGCATCGGACAGGCTGTTGCCCGCCGCGCCAAAGCCTTTGGCCTGCAAATTCATTATCACAACCGGCGGCGTATTTCCGAAGCGGTCGAGCAAGAGCTTGAGGCGACGTATTGGGAAAGCCTCGACCAGATGCTGACCCGCGTTGATATTGTCTCGGTCAACTGCCCGCATACGCCTGCAACCTATCACCTGTTGTCGGCCCGGCGCTTGAAGCTGCTGAAGCCGTCGGCCTATGTCGTCAATACCGCGCGCGGCGAAGTCATTGACGAAAATGAGCTAGCGCGATTGCTGGAATCGGGTGCCATCGCTGGTGCCGGTCTTGACGTTTTTGAGCACGAACCGGCCGTTAATCCACGCCTGTTGGCGTCAGATCGCGTCGTTGCCCTGCCGCATATGAGTTCGGCGACCATCGAGGGCCGCGTCGATATGGGCGAAAAGGTCATTATCAACATTAAAGCCTTCGCCGACGGCCACGCGCCACCGGATCGTGTCCACCCGGCAATGCTGTAGACGCTGAGCTGCGCCTACGGCAGTTGAATGCCCCAAAAGCGCGCAAGCACTGTTGCATAAAACAAGATCGCTGCTGCGTAGCCGCTGACAAGCCACGTCAATTCGGACCCAGTCAACGGCGGCAGCCGTGCGATGATTTCGCGCCTCGAAATGACGGCAGGGGCCAGAACAATAAAGAGGCCCAGTAAAACAACGTCGTTAATCCAGAACGCCAGTGCACACCCGGCGATCAACGCTCCAAAGCGGAAAGCGCGAGCCACGCCGTCACCAAAACGCGACAAGAGCGATTGCATCACGTGCCCGCCATCGAGCGGCAAGACTGGCAGCAAGTTGAAGCCGTTCAAAAGTGCGCTCATGATCGCGAGCTGGCGCGGAAACGGGTCATTTCCCTGAGCCGCAAACGCACAAAAAAGCGCGGTCGTTAAAATGCTGAAGCCAGGTCCCATGAGCGCCACGAGGCCGTGCACGGCTTCGGTTTTGGCGGCTCCCTCGCCGATGGCAACGCCGCCAAAAAACGGCACGAAATAAATCCCTTTCACAGGAATTCCAGCCCACCGCATCGCAATGACGTGTCCAAGCTCGTGGATCAAAATGAGCACAATAAGGATAGCGGCGGCTGACGGGCCGAACATCGCGAAAAAACTCGCGAATGTGAGTGCGCCCGTTATCAGCGCATTTTTGATTTGCGAATTGCTGGTTGGTAGCCAAGTTCCGGCGCGAACTTCCGCCGTGCGTTTTAAGCGGGCGCCGCTCTGGACGAGGCCAAGCGGCATTGAGATGCGCGTTCGAAAGTGCGTGTGCGTGATGTCATAGCTCGCGATCAGGTTTGACTTCGCGCCGTCACCGGAAACGCCGACCGCACATCTATAGTTTTCGCCAAGTTGGAAAATGCGGTCAGATTCGGCCCCGATGATTTCAAGGGTCATAGCTTCGCCGGGGCGTTCGTCCAGAACGCGGTAAGTGAAAGCGTAGTTTTTCGTTGGCGTCCGGCAAAAGCCTGCAAAGACTCCGGGCCGGTCCGGGTCCGGGTCCGTATCAATTGCAAAGGGCGGGAAGCCCTCCAACGTAATCTTGTGCGCCGATGCAACGGACCAGGTCACGTCCTTGGGGGCCTGAATATCGAATGCGCATGAATAGCGGCGATGAGGCGTTCCAGTCAGGAGGTCGAAGGGAATACGCAGCAGTTCTTTGAGGAGAAAAAATAGGCTCACAAGAAACTGCGGCATGCGTTTCACCCCAGGACCCTTGTATCCGCCGCACAACTTTAGTCCAAGAAAAATCCCCTCACACCGCATCCTTCCCGGGTTGAGGCGCTGTGAGGGGATGATGGA
>JAYUCQ010000119.1:0-13988 GCA_043740265.1 Hyphomicrobium sp. | reverse complement strand
TGATTGAAGCGCGGATTGACGCGTACAAGGCGAAGCACGCCAGAGAGGCGGCGGAGTAGGTATGTCAAAGCACCTAATCATCGACGGGCACGCGATTGAAGTCGAGGACGGCACGACGCTGATGCATGCGTGCGAATCCGTTGGCTCTGAAATTCCGCGCTTTTGCTATCACGAGCGGCTGTCCATCGCTGGCAACTGCCGCATGTGCCTTGTTGAAGTGCAAGGGTCGCCCAAGCCGATCGCATCGTGCGCCATGCTGGTCAATGATTTGCCGCCGAACCGCGACGGCTCGCCGAAAATCGTCAACACCAACACGGCGCTTGTCAAAAAAGCCCGCGAAGGCGTGATGGAATTCCTGCTTATTAATCACCCGCTCGATTGCCCGATCTGCGATCAGGGCGGCGAGTGCGATTTGCAGGATCAAGCGATGGCGTTCGGCATCGGCGGCTCGCGCTATCAGGAGAACAAACGCGCGGTTGAAGAAAAGCACATTGGCCCGCTGATAAAGACGATGATGACGCGCTGTATTCATTGCACGCGCTGCGTCCGTTACATGACGGAAGTCGCGGGCGTCGAGGAGCTCGGGCTCATTTCGCGCGGCGAGGATGCCGAGATCACGACGTACCTCGAAAACGGCATCATGTCGGAGATGAGCGCCAACGTTGTTGATCTCTGCCCTGTCGGCGCGCTGACGCACCGGCCGTGGGCGTTCAACGCGCGGCCTTGGGAAATGACCGGGACGGAATCGATTGACGTGATGGATGCGGTTGGGTCGGCCATTCGTGTCGACACACGCGGCGGCGCGGTGATGCGCATTCTGCCGCGCAACAACGATGCCGTGAACGAAGAATGGATTTCCGATAAGACGCGGCACGTGGCCGATGGCTTGAAAACGCAGCGGCTTGATAGCCCGTACATCCGCAAGAATGGCCGGTTGGCGCCTGCAACCTGGGATGAAGCCTTCGCGCTTGTTTCAGAAAAACTCAAAGCGGCGCGGCCGGATCGCGTCGGCGCCATTGCCGGTGATGTGGCTGGTGCTGAGGAAATGTTTGCGCTCAAGAATCTGTTGTCGCGCGGCGGATCGGTGAACTTTGATTGCCGTCAAGCCGGTGACAAGCTTGATCCGAAGCTGGGCCGCGGCAGTTATGTTTTCAATTCCTCGATTGATGGCATCGAACAGGCCGACGTTATTCTCATCATTGGGTCGAACCCGCGGCTTGAAGCGCCGGTTCTCAATGCGCGTATTCGTAAGCGCTGGCGAACGGGCGCGCTGAAGGTTGGTTTGGTTGGCGTCAAGGTGGACTTGACGTATCCGGCTGAGTATCTGGGTGCGGGCCCGGACACTCTGGCGCATATTTCCAGCGGCGAGCATCCGTTTGCGGCCATTCTCAAGGCGGCGAAAAATCCGCTGGTCATCGTCGGGCAGGGCGCTTACGCGCGCGGCGATGGGATGGCGGTTTTGTCGGCTGCGGCGCGGATACTTCTTGCGGCGAGTGCTGGCAAAGATGCGGCGTGGAATGGCTTCAATGTGCTGCACACGGCGGCGGCGCGCGTGGCCGGTCTCGATCTCGGATTTGTTCCAGGGAAAGGCGGGCGTGACGCGGCGGCGATGCTGGCAGGCGACATGGATGTTTTGTATTTACTCGGTGCGGACGAGTGCGACCTCTCCCGCGTTGGCAACGCCTTTGTGATCTATCAAGGCAGCCACGGCGATCGCGGTGCCGAACGCGCCGACGTTATTTTTCCAGGTGCGGCCTACACCGAAAAGAGCGCGACCTACGTCAATACCGAGGGACGGGCTCAGCAGACCGTGAAAGCCGCGTTTGCGCCGGGGGACGCCAAAGAAGATTGGACGATTATTCGCGCCTTGTCGGAACGCGTGGGGGCAAAGCTGCCCTATGATAGCCTGAGCGAACTGCGCGCCGCGATGTACAAGTCGGCTCCGCAACTGGCGGCGCTCGATAGTGTCGAGACGCGCAGTGTTTCGGGACTTGAGACATTAGCGAAGCTCACCGGCATGATGTCGTCGGAAGCTTTTGGCACCGCGATTGGCGATTTCTATTTGACTAACCCGATCGCGCGCGCGTCTGCGGTGATGGCGGGCCTCAGTCAATTGCGCGCCCCGCCCAGCTCCAAACTCAGTGCGGCGGAGTAAGCGGGCATGATCGAAAAACTCGCAAATTTCATGTCGGACTACGGTTGGCACATCGGCGGGCTGATTGGCTTGTCGCTGCTTCTGCTAGTGTGCCTGCTGGTGAGTGTCGCGTTTCTGCTGCTGATGGATCGCAAGGTGTGGGCGGCTGTGCAGTTGCGGCGCGGGCCAAACGTGGTTGGCCCATTCGGTTTGCTGCAATCGTTTGCAGATTTGCTGAAGTTTGTTTTGAAGGAGCCGCTGATCCCGGCGGGTGCCGACAAGATCGTGTTTTTGTTGGCACCGTTAGCGACGGCGACTTTTGCCTTGGCGATGTGGGCCGTTATTCCGGTCAACGAGAATAGCTGGGGCAAGTGGGTCATCTCCGACATGAATGTCGGCATTCTGTATTTGCTGGCGGTGTCGTCGCTCGGTGTTTACGGCATCATTATGGGCGGGTGGGCTTCAAACTCTAAGTATCCGTTCATGGGCGCGCTCAGGTCAGCGGCGCAGATGGTGTCCTATGAGGTCTCTATCGGCCTTGTGATCATTTGCGTGCTGCTGTGCGTCGGCTCGCTGAATGTCACCGATGTCGTCAACGCGCAGAAAGCCGGCATTGGTACGCGAATTGGATTGGCTCCGTCGCTGCTCGATTGGCACTGGCTCGCGCTCTTCCCGATGTTCGTCGTGTTCTTCATTTCGGCGTTGGCTGAGACCAATCGTCCGCCGTTTGATTTGCCAGAAGCTGAGTCAGAACTCGTCGCGGGTTATATGGTCGAATACGCCTCGACGCCGTACCTGCTTTACATGCTGGGCGAGTATGTTGCGATCACCACCATGTGCGCGATGACGTCGATTTTGTTCCTCGGCGGCTGGCTGCCGCCCGTCGATGTCGCGCCGTTCAACTGGCTGCCAGGAATTCTATGGTTCCTGCTGAAAGTCATCTTCGTGTTCTTCATGTTTGCGATGGTGAAGGCGTTCGTGCCGCGCTACCGCTATGACCAATTGATGCGCTTGGGCTGGAAAGTCTTCCTGCCGGTGTCGCTGCTGATGGTCGTGCTGACGGCGAGCGTGCTGCATTTTGGAGGTGCCGGATGAATATCGCACGCGGCATCAAATCGCTATTTCTCGCAGAGTTCGTCTCGGCGTTCTTCTTGTCGATGCGCTACTTCTTCGCGCCGAAGAAGACGCTGAACTATCCGCATGAGAAGGGTCCGCTGTCGCCGCGCTTCCGGGGTGAGCACGCGCTGCGCCGCTATCCAAATGGCGAAGAGCGTTGCATCGCCTGCAAGCTGTGTGAAGCCATTTGCCCGGCGCAGGCGATCACCATTGAAGCCGGTCCGCGCCGCAACGATGGCACGCGGCGGACCACACGTTACGATATCGATATGACCAAGTGCATCTACTGCGGGCTCTGCCAGGAAGCTTGCCCGGTGGATGCGATTGTCGAGGGGCCGAATTTCGAATTCGCGACGGAAACGCGCGAAGAACTTTTCTATGACAAAGACCGGCTGCTCGCCAACGGCGACCGCTGGGAACGCGAGATCGCGAAGAACATCGTACTCGATGCGAAGTATAGGTGAGGGTGCCAAACCGGATGTTGATCTACTCAGAAGAATTTTCGGTTTGTGAGGCCTCCCTCCCCCTTCTTGTGGGGAGGGCCGGGGTGGGGGGAATCCCGGACGCTTGCAGTCGAGTCTGTGAGACAAAGATCGACTTTCACGGAGTCCCCCCCTCCCTAACCCTCCCCCACGAGGGGGGAGGGAACCGTCCCGCCCCGTCGCGAGGAACGCACTAATGGCCACGGCATTTTTCTTTTATCTGTTCAGCATCCTGGCGGTGGCGTCGGGGGCGTTCGTTGTGCTGGCCAGGAACCCGGTGCACGCCGTGCTGTTTTTGATCCTGACGTTTTTCAACGCGGCCGGGCTATTCGTGTTGCTCGACGCCGAGTTTCTGGCGATGCTGTTGATCGTCGTCTACGTCGGCGCCGTGGCCGTGCTGTTCCTGTTTGTCGTCATGATGCTGGACGTTGATTTTGCAGAATTGAAAGCAGGCTTCATCAAAAATGCGCCCGTGGGTGCGCTTGTCGGCGGCGTGGTGCTGGCCGAACTTGTCGCCCTATTTGCCTTCAAGGGATTGACGGTTGCGCCTGGAAAAATCGCGGCGGCGGCGATCCCGCAAGGCATATCCAACACAAAGGCGCTCGGTCAAATCCTCTACACCAAGTACGTCTATTTCTTCCAAGGTGCCGGCATGATTTTGCTGGTGGCGATGATCGGCGCGATTGTGCTGACGCTGCGCCACCGCGAGGGCGTCAAGCGCCAGTCGATTTCGGATCAGGTGGCGCGCGGGCCAAAGACGGCACTTGAAGTTGTGAAGGTGCCGAGCGGCGGCTTCAACGTGCCGGCGGCTGTGCGTCCGAAAACGCCGGAGGCTGCGGAATGAGTGTGATCGGCGCATTCATAGGTTTCTTTGGCCTGTTCCTTCTAGCCCTAATAACGGGATTCGCCAGTGCGCGTGCGGACGATAGAATCTCTCTGATGTGGCCAAGCATTTGGCCGCCGATACTGACATTATATTTGTGCTTCGGGATACTCGGCGGATTTATGGTGTTTGCAACCTATTGGACAGGAGGCATGCATACCGTGGCTAGTCTCGAGTTGATGTCCATCGGCTTTATGTCTATCACCGTAACGATTTCGTTATTGATGGGCTACGCCTACAGCGCGCGAACGGCAGATCCGGGTTGGTGGCAGAAGGTGCACCTCGATGGGCTCCCGCCTGCCGTGTGCGCAGCACCCGAGAATGCAAGTCCTGTAGCGACGCCTCATAAGAGGGCCTAGTAAAAATGGCCAAAGCCAACGGACATCAGGATCCGAACGTGACGTCACTCGATGATGCACGGCGGCGGGCTGCTGAAAAAGCAAAGTCAGCTCCGCGTGCCGCTGGCGCGCATGGTCAGCGGACGACGCGCGATTGGATCATTGGTGGCGTCATCATTGCGATGGCGATTGGGTTTGTGGCCTCGCTGGTGATGCATGCAGCCGCGATGTTTGGCGGGGGAAGTTAATATGATCATCACCATTGGCCACTACCTGACAGTCGCGGCTTGCCTTTTCACGCTCGGCATCTTCGGCATCTTTCTCAACCGCAAAAACGTCATCGTCATTCTCATGTCGATTGAGCTGATGCTGCTCGCCGTCAACATCAACCTCGTGGCGTTCTCACACTTCAATGGCGATCTGGTCGGCCAGGTGTTCGCCCTCTTTATTCTGACCGTCGCGGCGGCGGAGGCGGCCATCGGGCTTGCCATCATCGTCGTCTACTATCGCAATCGCGGGTCCATCGCGGTTGACGACATTAATATGATGAAGGGTTGAGGCGGGAATGATCTACACCGCAATCGTTTTCCTGCCGCTGCTGGGCGCGTTGATCGCGGGGCTTTTTGGCCGCGTGATTGGTGACCGTCCGAGCGAAATCGTGACGACGGCGTTCCTGTTAATCGCGGCCGTGCTGTCGTGGATCGCATTCGTGCAGGTCGGTTTCGAACATCAAACCCACAAAGTGCAAGTGCTGCGCTGGATCACGTCGGGCGAACTCGATACCTCGTGGTCGCTGCGCATCGATACGTTGACGGCCGTGATGCTGGTTGTGGTGACGACGGTGTCCAGCCTCGTCCATGTCTATTCCATCGGCTACATGCACGAAGATGATAGCCGGCCGCGCTTCTTCGCCTATCTGTCGCTTTTCACGTTCGCCATGCTTATGCTGGTGACGAGCGACAACCTGCTGCAGATGTTCTTTGGCTGGGAAGGCGTCGGCCTGGCGTCGTATCTGCTGATCGGGTTCTGGTACAAAAAGCCTGAAGCCAATGCAGCCGCCATCAAAGCTTTTGTCGTCAACCGTGTCGGCGACTTCGGTTTCGCGCTCGGAATTTTCGCACTTTTCTTTGTGTTTAAGTCTCTCAGCCTGGATGCGATTTTTGCGGCGGCGCCGTCGGCGATCGGCAAGACGTTCTCGTTCGCGGGCTACGACGTTGATATTCTGACGACGATTGCGCTTCTCTTGTTCATGGGCGCGTGCGGAAAGTCAGCGCAGTTTGGCCTGCACACCTGGTTGCCGGACGCGATGGAAGGCCCGACACCGGTTTCGGCCCTGATCCACGCCGCGACGATGGTGACGGCGGGCGTGTTCATGGTGGCGCGCTTGTCGCCGATTTTTGAATTGGCACCAGAAGCCTTGAAAGTCGTGACGTTCATTGGCGCGCTGACAGCGTTTTTCGCGGCGACGGTAGGTCTGGTGCAGAACGATATCAAGCGGGTGATCGCCTATTCTACCTGTTCGCAACTCGGCTATATGTTCGTTGCCTGCGGCGTTGGCGCCTATGGTGCTGCTATTTTCCATCTGTTCACGCATGCGTTTTTCAAAGCGCTGCTGTTTTTGGGCGCGGGCTCCGTTATTCACGCCATGCACCACGAGCAGGACATGCGCCAAATGGGCGGGTTGCGCGCAAAAATTCCGCTGACGTTCGCGGCGATGACGATCGGCACGCTGTCGCTGACTGGCGTCGGTATTCCGCACTTTTTCGGTTTCGCAGGGTTCCATTCCAAGGATGCTATCATCGAAGCTGCCTATGCCGCCGCGACGCCGAACAACTACGCCTTCTGGATGCTGGTTATCGCAGCGCTCATGACGTCATTCTATTCTTGGCGGTTGGTTTTTCTGACGTTCTTCGGTGAAACGCGCGCCGGCCACGAGACCTTCGATCACGCGCACGAAAGCCCGCCAACGATGCTGGTGCCGCTTGGCGTGCTGGCGCTCGGTGCAGTGCTTGCGGGTGTGGTCTTTACAAACTTCTTTGTCGGCCACGGCGAAGCGGAATTCTGGGCCGCATCACTGTTCCGGGCAGAGGACAATCACATCCTGCACGAGATGCACGGCATTCCGGAGTGGGTTGGGTTCGCCCCGTTTGTTGCGATGCTGACCGGGTTTGCGATCGCGTGGCTGTATTACATCCAATCGCCTGGGTTGCCGGCTGCCACGGCACGCGCT
This sequence comes from Hyphomicrobium sp., assembly GCA_043740265.1. Classification (GTDB taxonomy): domain Bacteria; phylum Pseudomonadota; class Alphaproteobacteria; order Rhizobiales; family Hyphomicrobiaceae; genus Hyphomicrobium_B. Next base: position 6,805 of record JAYUCQ010000119.1, on the reverse strand, counting down.
TTCCGGCCGCTGTATATGTTCCTGTTGAACAAGTGGTACATCGACGAACTTTACGACTGGGTCTTCGTCAAACCAGCGTTCGCAATTGGCCGCTTCTTCTGGAAGGGCGGCGACGGGGCTGTCATTGACGGGGTGATCGACGGCACGGCGGCGGGTGTAGGCCGCGTGACCGGGCGGGTCGTTAAAATGCAAACGGGGTTCATGTATCACTACGCATTCGCGATGTTGATTGGCGTTGCAGCGATCCTAACGTGGCTGACATACAACGCCGGTCTGATGAGAGGCCTCTTGCCTCTAGGGGGCGCGGGCCCATGAGCAACCTCCTGTCCGTCGTCACGTTTCTGCCGCTTGCCGGCGCTGTGCTGATTGCGTTTCTGAATAAGGAAGCAACTGGTAATGCCCGTTGGATCGCGCTCTGGACGACGTTGATTACATTCTTCGTGTCGCTGCTGATCTGGGTCAATTTTGACAAGACGGCGGCTGGATTTCAGTTTGTCGAAGAGCACGCTTGGCTTGGGCCGCTGAAATACAAGATGGGTGTCGATGGCATATCGATGTTGTTCGTTATTCTGACGACGTTCCTGATGCCGCTCTGCATTTTGGCGAGTTGGGAGAGCGTCCAGGATCGCGTCAAGGAATACCTGATCGCGTTCCTGGTGCTCGAAACGCTGATGCTGGGCGTCTTTTGTGCGCTTGATCTTGTGCTGTTCTATCTGTTTTTCGAGGGCGGCCTCATCCCGATGTTCTTGATCATCGGGGTGTGGGGCGGCAAGCGGCGCGTCTACGCCAGTTTCAAGTTCTTCCTCTATACGCTTCTGGGCTCGGTGCTGATGCTGCTCGCGATGATGGCGATGTATGGCTACGCCGGCACGACGGATATTCCCGCACTGTTGCAGACGAAGTTTCCGCTTGAAATGCAGACGTGGCTATGGCTGGCGTTCTTTGCCTCCTTCGCTGTGAAAATGCCGATGTGGCCGGTGCATACGTGGCTGCCGGACGCGCACGTTGAAGCGCCGACGGGCGGCTCCGTCATTCTTGCGGCGATTTTGCTGAAGATGGGCGGCTACGGTTTTCTTCGCTTCTCACTGCCGATGTTTCCGTTGGCGTCGCAGCACTTTGCGCCGCTGGTGTTCACGCTCTCAATCATGGCGATCATCTACACCTCGTTGGTGGCGCTGGTGCAGGAGGATATCAAGAAGCTGATCGCCTATTCGTCGGTAGCGCATATGGGTTATGTGACGATGGGCATTTTTACGATGTCGCAGCAGGGCGTCGATGGTGCGATCTTCCAGATGCTGTCGCATGGTATTGTCTCAGCCGCGCTGTTCCTGTGCGTTGGTGTCGTCTACGACCGCATGCATACGCGCGAGATTTCGGCCTATGGCGGTTTGGTTGAGCGCATGCCGAAGTACGCGCTCGCCTTCATGGTGTTCACGTTGGCGAACGTCGGGCTGCCTGGAACAAGCGGATTTGTCGGCGAATTCTTGACGCTGCTGGCGGCGTTCAAGGCCAACACCTGGGTGGCGATCTTTGCGACCACGGGCGTGATCCTGTCGGCTGCTTATGCGCTGTATCTCTATCGTCGCGTCATTTTCGGGGCGCTGGAGAAGGCGAGTTTGAAGGGCATGCTCGATCTGTCGCCGCGTGAGGTTGCGATTTTGGCGCCGTTGGTTCTGTTGACCATCTTCTATGGCGTCTATCCAGCACCCGTACTCGACGTGACTGCGGCATCGGTCAAAAATCTCGTGCAGAACTATGAAGCCGCGGTTCGGCCCGCCGCTGCGCTACTGGCGCCTTGAGGAACGGACAATGGATTTTGCACTCATAACGCCCGTTCTGCCTGAACTGATCCTGGCGATGGGTGCGCTTGCGTTGCTGATGCTCGGCGCATTCACGCGCGATGGCGTGGCGGCAGGACGGATGACAGCTTGGCTGGCGATTGCGGTTTTGCTGGCAGCAGGCCTTGCGGTTGTTTCGGCTGCAGGCGTGACGCAATCGTTCGATGGGGCGTTCGTCTCCGACGGCCTGACGCAGTTTCTGAAAGTTCTGGTGCTGGTTGCCGCCGCGCTGACACTGCTGATGACGTTCGATGACTTTGCCCGCGCTCGTGTGCTGCTGTTCGAATATCCCGTGCTCGTGTTGCTGGCGACGCTGGGCATGATGATGATGATCTCGGCCAATGACCTGATTGCGCTCTATCTCGGCCTCGAATTGCAATCGCTGGCGCTCTACGTCATTGCCGCGTTCAAGCGCGACGATTTGAGATCGAGCGAAGCCGGGCTCAAGTATTTCGTGCTTGGCGCACTGTCGTCAGGGATGCTGCTGTACGGCGCTTCGATCCTTTATGGCGTGACCGGTTCGACGGGATACGGTGCGATTGCCACGACGTTGAAGGCGGCAGGGATGACCACCAATATCGGTCTCATCTTTGGTCTGGTGTTCGTGATGGTTGGGTTGGCGTTTAAAGTCTCGGCTGTACCGTTCCATATGTGGACGCCGGACGTCTACGAAGGCGCACCGACACCGGTGACGGCGTTTTTTGCCGGTGCGCCAAAGGTGGCGGCAATGGCTCTGCTGCTACGCTTCACGCAAGGCGCGTTGCCTGACGCGAGCGCACAATGGCAGCAGATCGTGATTTTCTTGTCCATTGCCTCGATGGTGCTGGGTGCCTTCGCCGCGATCGGCCAGACCAATATCAAGCGGCTGATGGCGTATTCTTCCATCGGCCACGTCGGCTTTGCGCTGGTCGCGCTTGCAGCCAACAGCCGGGACGGAACGGCGGGTGTTCTGATTTACATGGCGATCTACGTGGCGATGACGCTCGGCACCTTCGCGTGCATTTTGTCGATGCGGCGCGGCGATAAGAACGTCGAAGACATCTCCGAACTCGCGGGCCTCGCGAAAACCGATTTGCGGCTTGCCAGCATTCTTGCGTTGCTGATGTTTTCACTTGCTGGCATTCCACCGTTGGCGGGGTTCTGGGCAAAATGGTACGCGTTCCTACCAGCAATCAAGGCGGGGCTCTATCCGCTTGCCATTATTGGTGTGGTCGCGAGCGTGGTAGGCGCATTCTATTATCTGCGCATTATCAAGGTCATGTTCTTTGACGAAGCGGCGGCTGCATTCGAGCCGGTTGAGGCCAAAGCTTATGTCGTCATGACGTTGTCGGCAGCATTTGTTGTGCTGTTCGTACTGCCATTTATCGGCGGCGCTTTGGGTGATGCCGCTATGGCGGCAGCGGCTGCTCTCGCGCCCGGCGAGCACTAGGCTGTCATGGTTGCTTCAAGTCATCGTATTGTCCGCCTGACAGAGACAGGATCGACCAATGCCGACGCCATGCGGTTGGCACTTGCAGGCGAAGCGTTGCCGCTTTGGGTGACGGCTGAGCGCCAGACCGCGGGGCGGGGCCGGGCCGGGCGGGAATGGGTTTCGACGCCCGGGAATTTGCAAGCAAGCCTTGCCTTGACATCGAACGCACCACTGCAAAAGGCGGGAGAACTGTCTTTGGTCGCCGGAATTGCCCTGTTTGAGGCGATCCGCGTGATATCGCCCCTTGCGCAACCGAGCGGTCTTCGTCTCAAATGGCCCAATGATCTGCTGATTGGCACTGCGAAGGCAGGAGGGATATTGGTCGAGACGACGACTGCGCGCGGGGGTCCTGGCTTTCCAGGAGAGTCTGGATTCCTGGCGGTTTTGGGCTTCGGTTTGAACGTTGAGACGAACCCCGGAATTGCCGGGCGTGCGGTGACATCCCTTGCCCAAAACGGTGTGACGGTTCCCGTAAATCGCATTCTCGATACCCTTGCTGATCAGTGTGCGGTGTGGATGGAACGCTGGGATGGCGGCCAGGGTTTTGCCGCCGTCCGCGAAGCCTGGATGGAACGGGCGGGACCCCTCGGCGAACCGGTTCAGGTTCACACTGCAACCGGACCTGTCAGCGGAAAGTATCAAGGGTTGGCAACATCCGGTGCTCTGCTGGCTGAAATCAACGGCCGCATCGAAACAATAACATATGGCGATGTCGATCTCATTGCCCCCAAAGACAATTGGGCCTCAACAGTCAAAGGCAATGAGCAATGAGTGGCAATACAAAGAGGCCGGCGCGCGGTCCGCAAAATGGCGGTGGCCAGGGTGGGGCAAAGGGCGGAGACGAACTCGTCTTTTTAGCACTCGGCGGGCTCGGCGAAATTGGTATGAACGTTTACCTCTACGGCTTTGGTCCGGAGCGGTCGCGGCAATGGCTGATGGTGGATCTTGGCATTACGTTTCCAGGCGACGCCGAACCGGGCGCAGACGTGGTGCTGCCGGATTTAACGTTTATCGCAGAGCAGAAGCAGTCTCTCGTTGGGCTTGTTCTGACGCACGCCCATGAAGATCACATTGGTGCGGTGCTGGACCTGTGGCCGTCACTCGATTGCCCGATTTACGCGACGCCGTTTACGGCCGGAATGGTGAAGTCGAAGATTGGCGAATATGGCCGCAGCGAAAATGTGCCGATCACCGAAGTGCCGTTGGGCGGCCGCTTCAGAGCTGGACCGTTTGACGTCGAGTTCGTGACCTTGGCGCATTCTATCCCGGAGCCGAGCGGTCTTGCGATCCGCACACCAGCGGGGCTGATCTTTCACACCGGCGATTGGAAGCTGGATGCGACGCCGCTGGTCGGTGATCCACCGAATGAAGCCAAGCTCAAGGCGCTGGGGGACGAAGGCGTGCTGGCGATGGTGTGCGACAGCACCAACGCTATGCGCGAAGGGCGTTCGCCGTCTGAAACCGACGTTGCCAAGTCCTTGTCGAAGATTATTGCCGGTGCGCCGCGCCGTGTGGCGGTGACGACGTTCGCGTCCAACGTCGCCCGCGTCAAAGCCGTGGCCGATGCGGCGCGCGATTGCGGCCGGACGCTGGTTGTTGCCGGACGTGCGCTGCACCGTGTCATACAAGTCGCGATCGATACCGGCTATTTGCCGGAGAGTTTTACCTATCTCGATCAGCAGCGGTTTGATGACCTGGCTTCCGACAAAGCCGTTGTGCTGTGCACTGGCAGCCAGGGCGAACCGCGCGCCGCGATTGCCCGTATCGCCGAGGCGCAGCATCCGGACATCACTTTGGATAAGGGTGATCTGGCGATTTTTTCGTCGCGCACTATTCCTGGCAATGAGAAGTCTGTTGGCCGCGTGCAGAACGCCTTGGCGCGGCGCAGCGTGAATTTGATCACCGACAATGAAGCTCTTGTACACGTCACCGGCCATCCGCGCCGCGATGAGCTGCGTGAAATGTATGGCTGGATACGGCCCAAGATCGCTGTGCCGATGCACGGTGAAGCCCGGCATTTGCAGGAGCACGCCAAACTCGCAAGAGAATCCGGGGCCGGCGAAACGTTTGTCATTGTTGATGGTGAGATGCTGAAACTCTGGCCTGCACCTGCGGGCGTCATTGACGAAGCGCCCGTCGGCCGGCTCTATCGCGACGGTAATTTGATTGTGCCCGACGCGGATGGCCCGGTGAAAGCCCGGCGTAAACTTTCGTTCGCGGGAATTGTCGTTGTCGCGATGTCGATGTCGCGGCGCGGCGATATCCTCGGCGAACCCGACGTCGTCTTGGAAGGCGTGCCACTCGAAGATGCGGATGGCGAAGACATGGCCGAAATCGTGCTTGACGCCATAGACGGCACGTTGCGCTCGATCCCGGTCAAGCGGCGCAGCGATCTCGATATGGTAAAGGACGCTGTGTTCAAGTCGGTGCGCGGGGCGGTCAACGAAGCCTGGGGCAAGAAGCCCATTGTCAAAGTCTTGATGACCGTGGTGGATGGCCGTGGCTAGACATGCGGCTTAATATTTAACAACGAATTGAGACGACGGAGACGTGCCAAACTACGGAGTAAAGAATGATCGGACGCTTGAATCATGTGGCGATTGCGGTGAAGGATCTGGCAGCAGCATCCGCCGTTTATCGCAACGCACTCGGCGCTAAAGTTGGACCGGCTTTGGCTCAGCCCGAGCACGGTGTAACCGTCGTGTTCGTTGAATTGCCAAATACAAAAATAGAATTTCTCGAACCGTTGGGCGCGGGATCGCCGATTGCCAAGTTCTTGGAAAAATCCCCGGACGGCGGCATTCACCATGTTTGCTACGAGGTTGATGACATCATAGCGGCTCGTGATCAATTGAAGGCGCAGGGCGCACGCGTGCTGGGAGACGGCAATCCGAAAATTGGTGCTCACGGTAAGCCGGTGCTTTTTCTGCATCCGAAGGATTTTTGCGGTACATTGGTGGAACTCGAGCAAGTTTAAGCCGCACACGTAGGTTTCCCGGCCAAAGGTCACGCAATGCGCACGTCTGTCGCCGTCGCCACGTTTTGCTGCTTGTGGTTTATCACGCTGTTTGTGGTTCTGCCGTTCTTTGCCAAGACGCAGGACGAAGCCGGCGACGTCGTACCTGGAACGCCGGGCAGTGCGCCCGCCAAGATCAACATCTGGAAGGTGTTCGCGGTCAATACTGGCGTCGCGGCTCTGGCCTTCGCTGGCGTGTATGTTGTGATCTCGAATCTTTAAATTAATCCGCATTCTGCGACGATTTCCGGCGCTTGGATTGATCTCGTCCACGCCTCAACGCAGGCTTGGCATTGCAACACACTTGCGAACCCGGTATTGCCCGAATGCGAATTCAATCGAGATATGGCGGCCCCATGCGTTTGACCCGAGACTTCTCCAGAGACTTCAAATGAGCAAGCGCGCCCTTTCCGTCACGCGTGAACAGAACTTCCCCGAATGGTATCAGGCCGTCGTGCGCGATGGTGATATGGCCGAGAC
>JAYUCQ010000118.1:0-2311 GCA_043740265.1 Hyphomicrobium sp. | reverse complement strand
CCGTCATCGCGCGTCTGAAGCACCGTGGCGCTATCGCGACGGTGGTCGAGCCAGCAAATAGCAAAGAAGTCGCCGCGCTGGTGCAATCGGCGTGCGGTTCGCACGATATGATTGTGGCCGCCGGCGGCGATGGGACAATTCGGCAGGCTGCTGCATCTATGAACTTTTCCGGCGTACCGCTTGGCATCATTCCGCTAGGCACCGGCAACGTATTCGCGCGCGAGATCGGCCTTCGACGTGATTCAGTGCACGTTGCAGACACACTGCTTGACGGTGAAGTGACGTCGGTGCGCGGGGCCTATGCAAACGGTGAACCTTTCTATCTGATGGCCGGCGTCGGTTTTGACGCACGGGTGATCGATGCGCTCAATCTTCCTCTCAAGCGCATTCTGGGACGCGCAGCTTATGCGCCCGCGATGTTGAGGGTGTTACGACAGCCCCTCGAATGGCTCGATGTGACGATCGATAGACAGCTTTATCAGGCAAATTGGGCAATTATTGCGAACGCCCGGCACTATGGCGGCAACTTCATTGTGGCGCCTGAAGCATCAATATTTAGGTCGGGACTTAAAATCGTTCTGGTCAGCGCGGAGAACCGGCCGTCTTTCATCTGGCAACTGTCGAAACTCGCTCGCGGCGCTATGGTGCAACCCAATAACTTGGCGGTTCGTGTAATCGACGGCGCAGAAATCACCGTGGTTCGTTCCACCCCCGGGACCCTACCGGTGCCCGTGCAGGTGGATGGCGACGCTTTCGGGTCGCTACCGCTGCACATTGATGCCAATGGGCCACAATTGCGATTGATCCTTCCAAGTTGAAAGTTTGTTCGAAAACTGACGCGCGAATCGACTATTTTCATTTGTGTTGGAGTAGATATCGGACGCAGAATCAAACCTCGCCTAAAGGTCTGAATCCTGTGTAGTGCGCGTCAGAGCTGAGGGCATTCGAAGCCTTGAAGCATCTGTACGTCTATGTAGACCCCGCCGGTATCGCTATCCGGCTGACTGCGAAGCGGACATGGATAGGACCGCTGGTCGAAGCGTCAGCCGTCGTTACTTGCGCGGAGAACCCGCGTTCCCGTCCTGAACAGCAACAAATGACCGAATGGGGGACCAGCACTTTTGAGTGCCGGCAGCGGTTGAGGCACGGCCATCCGGCGGCTTCAGCAATGCCGCAACCCGTCCAAGTCATGTGATGCCAAAGCAGAGAAGATGGAGAGGCCCAGAATGAACAAGCGCCTTCATCAACAGTCCGACTACAGTTCGGTATCTTACCCGTTGCAACGCAAAGTTCGAGTAGCATTAGCTCAACGCAAATTGGATCTTCTGCATTGGCACCACAAACATAAACATCCGCCAAGTATGGCGTGATTTAACCCCTAGCCGGATAGATTGTGCGAATCGCGTCTGGCCACGAAAACAAAAAAGCCGGTCCCTGAGTGGACCGGCTTCATCGTTTGAATCGGCCAGGTGCATCACATCGGGATGCGCGCCATCTGGTTGGAGAAGTAATTCTCGACTGCGGTGCTGATCGAGTTCGCGACCTTGCCGCGCCATTCGTCGGATTTCAAATTTGCTGCATCTTCCCGGTTCGTCACATACGCAAGTTCGATAAGAACGGCGGGCACTTTGGCGGTCTTCAAGACGCGGAACGCGGCCGATCGATCGGGATTGTTGTGCAGATTGGTCGAGCCACCCATGACGTCGATGACCGAGCGAGAAAACAGATTAGTGCGGTCTTTATTGACCTCGACCTCGCGTTCGGCAAAATCCGAAAGTATGCTTCGGACGGCGGCAGTCGCCTCGCCGTCATGTTTTTTTACGGCGGCAAGTTCCGTCGCCGATAATACGTTAGCTGAAACTTCGCCCTTAGCGGATCGTTTCAAGTCTTTCGCAACGCCCTCACGCAGGGAATATATGGTGGCCCCTCGCGCATGTGCCCCGGCATAGTCGGCGTGCACGGCAATAAACAGTGCCGCATTGTGCTGCTCGCCAAAATCGCGACGCGCATCCAACTCGACGAAGGTATCCGTGTCGCGCGTCATCAGAACTTTGTAGCGCCCTGTCGCGTTGAGCTTGTCGCGCAAGACCTTGGAGAAGGCGAGCACGACATCTTTCTCGACCGTTCCAAATTTGGTGGCGCCGGAGTCGTGACCGCCGTGACCGGGATCAATCACAATGATCGGCTTGAAGGCCTTTTGAGCCTTGACCTCGGGGCGAACGGCCAGCTTCGGTAGCGGTGGCTGCATGCTGCCGGTGCTGGGAGCTGCGCCAAGCGATGCCAGCGCAACCGTTGTCTTGAGGGGCTTGCG
>JAYUCQ010000117.1:0-5669 GCA_043740265.1 Hyphomicrobium sp. | reverse complement strand
ATTGTCATGTAATTTTAAGGTGCGGGCAAATCTAAGCTGCCTGCAAATCGAGGGCACCGGTTACGGAATTTGCGCGCCCCACTTCGGATCGGTCTTGTCGAGCTTACGGGCTTCCTTGACCTCGCCATCGCGGTGGGCGTGGACTTCGAAATACTCTGACGATTTGCGTGTCAGGGCTTCGTAGTGTTCCTTGAAGCGCTGAGGTTCACCGATGACTTCGTAGCCCTTGGCGATGATCGCCTTCTTGGCGTCGTCGATGCTAAAGGCGACCTTCTCGACGACGCTGCCATCGCGATGCATGTCGAGTTCATAGCTCTTACCATCCTTGGTTGCCTTGGCGGTGAAGTGATTCTTCTCGGCAACGGGTTCGCCCTGCAAAGAGTAACCCTTGTCAGCTGCAAGCTTCTTGGCCTCGACAGCCGTAAACATTGCGGTGTCGTCCTTGTCTTCGCCGAGCAGCCATTCGCGCCAGGTCTTTTTGTCCTTGACCACGGTGACCTTGCGGCCATCAGCCAGCACGACGTTGAAGGCGCGGACTTCGCCGCCAGGTGTCAAATCACCATCAACTGAGACAACGTCGCCAGATTTCAACGCGCCGATTTCTTCGAGCTTCGGACCAATATTCACGAGATACTTCTTGCTATCGGATTGCATGACGATGCGATGACCAAAGACATCAGTCACGGCACCTTTGAGAACAACGTCTTCGGCGGAGGCTTGCGACGACATGCACACCCCTGCTGCTGCGAGAGAGATCCCGCACTTCAAAATCCGGTTCACTGTTGGCTCCTCTGGGAATTGAGCGGCAAGCGCATCGCAACACTTTGCGATCGCTGGCCGGTCGCGCAGCAGGTGGGCAATTTGCCCGCTCATTGCGTTGCGCGTACGAGGTCTCAACTGCGCATCGCCGCATTTGTTCCGCGCCGCTCTCGCGGTGACGGCAAGCCAGGCCGGGACCCAGAACGAGACCGTGACGCGGCCCGGCGAAGTTTTAACTACGCCGCCATCGCCAACCGGGCGCTCTCGACCCAGTCCTTGATCTTCTCGATGTCGGGCGGGTTGCCGTCGCGCAGGATGCGTTTGCCGTCAGACGACATCGCGAACGTCATAATGTCGGCTGAGAGATCGACCGGCGTTGCGTCCGCGATGGCTTCGGTTGTCCGGTATCCGGCACCGACCAGCAATTGTGCGCCGCCGCCACGAAGCCCCGGGATCTCGATGACAAGCTGCGCCTGATCCTGCCAATCGGTCAGCACTTCGGAATCGATGCGCGTGTCGTCGAGCAATTCCGCCATGTCGTGCGGGTTCTGGCCGAGGAAATCGCTGACGGTATGTATGCCGAGGCCGGCAAACTTTTCCGCCATCTTCGGACCAATCGACGGCGCGTCTTCGAGCGGGGCCTCGGGCGTCAGATACGAGCGCCTCTCGGACGCGTCCATGCGCGGCGCTTGTGCGATTGGCGTCACGCTGGCTGAAGGAGCAGCGGCGGGCACTAGTTCGATCTCCGGCTCAAAACGCGGCTTCGTGAATGTACCCTTGGGCGGCAAAGCCAACGGCTTTTCTTCGATTGCAACGGGAGCGGGCGGCGCACTTGGAACTTCCGCCGGCAACTCAGGAGTGGCCTTTGGGGTGAAGGTCTGCGTCATGGGGTGCGTGAGCGGGACAGACTGCTTGACCTCGATCGCGCGCGCGGCAGGCGCAACCGCGGGCACGGACACCACCGGCTTCGCAATGGCCGGCTTCGCAATCGACTGATTTGCCGTAGTCTGGCTTGCAATTGTCTGGGCGGAACTCGATAGAGCCCTTTCAAACGCCGTCGGCTCGGCTTTGCTCACCGCCGGCAAACGCGCAGCCCGCGCCGCCTGCCGCTTGGCCAACTTGGGCGCGAGCACTTCGGCCGCGTGCAAATCGCGGATCGTGCGGTCGTCCCCGGTCAATGTCGTGTCCACCCGGCCTGTCGCCTTCAGCTCATCGTACATGGCCTGTACGAGTTTACGGTCTTCGGCGTTGGTCAGCTTCTTCTCGATCCACTTTGACGGAATTTTCAACGTCGCCAGGAAGGTTTCCAGCGTCAGCCCAACATCGGGAGCCGCCACGCCCGCCTCAGTCACCGCGCGATCAAGAATTTTGCCGAAGCCAACAGCGGCATACATCAGCAACTCGGCAACCAGCGTTTGCGCGATTGCGTCGAGCCCATCTTCGGGACGCACTGTGCCCTTGTGAATGTCGTAGTGCGCGATCAGTTTTTCATAGTAGCGATGCGAGAACTCGGCGCCGTCGCAGGTCATCTCTTTTGACCCATTCGGCCCATCGTGCGTTTTAACTTCGATGTTGGCAAAGCGCTGCTCGCCGATTGTGCGCAACGCATTGTACGAGCGATTGATGCTCCACTCGGTGGCGCGATGAATGGCGTTTTCGGCTTCGGTCTGTGCGGTATGAAATGGCATGACCGGGTCGGTATAATAGTGGCTGAGAACACCCGCCGCATAGGCAGCGTCGGCCCAGTTTCCAGCCCGCAGCGCGGCAACGGTCGTCGCGTACCATTCCTCAACCTTCTCCGGCGCGCCGCCCCAGTATTTTTCACCGACGTGCAGAACGTGGTTTTTGAAATCCTTGAAAACGTTGTCAGGCGCTTTCGAACCTTCGAGGTATTTTTCGATGTTCTTCAAGATCACCCGCCGCCAGGCTTCGGCATCCGGCCGCTGCATATGATTGAGCCCGTCCAGGGCCAGCTTATGATGCGTGCCGTTGGCGTGCGCCGCGTAGATGATGCGAAAAAGAGCAGACATAGCTGGGCCTCGCGAAAAACGGATGCGTTGCCGCCAGTCTTAAGTGAGTCGCTCGCACTTCCGCGCTTGCCCGCCGGGTCAACACTGATTCGCTAACTTGTTTTTCGCGGCATGCTGAGATTATCGCTGCGCCGCGACACCCTGCGCCAATCTTGCGCCGGTGAAATCAATCACCTGGGCCGAGACGCCGCTGTCGGTCGCGAGCTTCAACGCCAGCCCCGTTCGGCGCGTCAGGCTCAAGGCATCGCCCGCCGCCGCGCTCACCCCATCCGGGTCGAGGACGCGCGCCAGCGTTTCACTGCTGAGGCCGAGTGCGTGGCCAACCGAGAGCGCTTCGTCGTGTGCGATGCGGTGCGCGGCTTCCATATAGCCCATCAACGCTGCAGCCGTATGGGCGCTGCCAAGTCCGCCGGTGCGATCGACTTTGCCGAGAAGGACCAGCACGGGTTCGGCGATATCGACGGAGTCGATGTATCCGCCAATCAGAATGGCGCTGGCACCGCTGGCCAAGGCTTCGGCGCTGCCGGTGATCGCCGCGTCCACAATGGCAACGCCGCGCATTCCTGTGACGCCGAGCAGCGCCTGCGTTTCGCGCGGCGGCCGGGCACCAAAATCGACCAGCACCGCGCCCGGGTTCATCTCAGCGCCCAGACCCATGCGGTCTGGCGAGCCCAGAAGCAACGTGCGGAAGACGGTCGAGTCGTCGATGAACGACAGCACGATCTCGCAATCGAAACCGATGTCGGTTGGTGTGGAAGCGGATTCAATATTTTTCGGCAAGCGCCCGGCTTGCGCTGCGCCGCTGACGTACAGCAAGACGCGCCGCCCCGTTGCAGCGATACGCTCGGCTGCGATCCGCGCCAGGCCATCCGTGCCGACGATGCCGATAGGCCGTAATGAGGTCATGATGCCGGAAGCTCCCGTGCGTGCTACCGGCAATATGGGCGCTAACGGGGTGGGCTTCAACGGCTAGAATTGATCGCGCCCCGGAATCTCAATTGAAACTCCAAGGCGCAATCTCACGCATTCCAGCGTCCGTTGATCTAGTAACGATCTTTGCTGCTGGAGCGATCCTGTTTACCAGCCGACGCGGACGCCTGCCTTTCCGGCCCACGTGCCGCCGTCGGTAGAAACCGCAGCGCCAGCGAAGCCTGAGACGCTGCCTTCGATACGCGCGATTCCCGTCACGCCGAGCGATGTCTCGCCGCCGTCTGAGAAACCGACGCCGCCCGTCAGCGAGAAATTCTCGTTGGTTTCGAGCCATGCTGGCAATGACAGCGCAGCGTTGAGAGCGAGCGATTTGCTCATGTCGAAATCCTGGCCATCTTTGCCAGTGATACCTTGATCGCCCTTGGGTCCGGCAACGCCATCCACGCCGTTTGTACCATTGGTTCCGTTGGTTCCGTTGGTTCCGTTTGTACCGTTGGTTCCATTAGTGCCTGCAACGCCCTGCGGTCCCGCTGCGCCGCTGGGTCCCGCTGGTCCACTAGGCCCCACTGGGCCCGGCGCACCGGGAGCGCCGTCAGCACCATCGACGCCGTCCGTGCCGTCGGCACCCGGTTCACCCTGTGGACCGGCTGGCCCTTGAGGTCCTGCTGGTCCTTGCGGCCCGGGAGGTCCTGGTGGTCCTTGACAATTATCTTCACAGTTATCGTTGCCTTGGTCCGCGTGCGCTGTTGCACTGCCAAGGGCGGGCCACAAAATGAAGGACAGTATTCCAGCAATAATGACACCGCGCCTGACGGCGCGCGATTGTCGCTTTGACGATGTACGCATTACAAAAACCCCCGCGTTACGCTAACTCATTGCACCGGCAAATCCTCTCCGCCCCGTGCACGCGCGTGCACCGGCTCTGAGCGGATCAGCCGCCCAGTGGATTGAATTGCGATGTTTTTACTTCCCCGTATTTGCGCCGGACTAAGCCGCCGCAGCCGTGTCTGAAATTCCGCTTTCCCCCGGCGATGCCTCTCCGTCTGGCATCGACGTCCGTCGTGTGCTTCTGACCCGCGAACTTGGAGTCTGGAAGCAAGTGTCAATACAGCCCGATCCTATCGATGGAATTCGTTGTGGAAAACCTGTGGATATGAATAGGTGTGATGAATCCGATACTTAAAAACAGCATTTAATCAATCAGAGGTAGTAACTTGAGCCAGACTTTGTGCCCTCTATGCAACTATTCCAATAATAAACAACTATCACTGGAATACTTGCCGGGTGCATTTCAAGCCGGAATACATTTTCGTTATGAAAAATTTGAACGACGCCGAACCGCATTTAACCGCGCGCGAAATTGAATGCCTCAGCGCGCTGGCTGACGGCTTAAGCAGCGAGGCTATTGCCAGTCTTTTGCAGATATCCATCCCTACGGTCGCGATGCATTTGACCAATGCGCGCCACAAGCTCAACGCCAAGTCGCGCGAACACGCTGTCGCGATCGCGCTCCGCACCGGTTTGTTGAAGTAGTATTTTCCATGAGCCGTCGCGCTACCGGCCCTCGCGCCACCACGCCAGCGCGATCAACGCCAGCAAAGCCGACAACGCCGCAAGCCCAGTAAACATCGGCGTCAATTTCACGCCCCGTGTCAGAAACGCTTCGCGGTCTTTCAAGCCGAGCCACCCCGACCCCGCCATAACCTTGGCATTCGACATGATCGAAATGCGCGGCACATCGACAGACGCCGCGGCTGCCGATGTTAGCAGGCCCGATGACTTGGTCCAGAACACGCCGCCGCCGGTCGCGTCCGCGATTGGTTTCATCTTGTCTTCGGTGGCGGTGACTTCGCTCATTTCGCGCGGATCTTCGACGCCGGCGTTGGCAACCGCTGTCAGTGTGCCTTGCGGGCCGGCCGTCTCGGCCTTGTAGAGACCGGGAATTTTGAC
>JAYUCQ010000116.1:0-5674 GCA_043740265.1 Hyphomicrobium sp. | reverse complement strand
GGGCGTCGATTTGGGCGGCGATGCGGTAGCGGCCGGGCAACAACGCGAGAGCCATGTCGGGCATGACGGAGCGTGTGATTTCGCGGCGGTCACCGTCGAGTGCGGTGACGCGGTAGACAATGCCCTGACTTGCGGTCGCCGCCGCGCCACCGACGAGCGCCGTCACTTTGACCGGCACGAGCGGCAGGATCAGCGCCCGCTTGATGACATCGCCCGGACCAACCGCAAGCCGCTGCCGGACTTCACCGTCGCCAGATCGCGCCGACGCATAGTAGGTGCCGGCGGGGAGTGTAAACGAGGCCGTCGGTGCGCGCGAGCGGGCGACTTCGCGCCGGCCATCGGCACTATCAGGGTCGTCTTCACTGATGACGTACGTGACGTCCTCGATGGCTCCGCCGTCCTCGCGCAGCCCGGCTGAAAGTTCAACGCGCCCGGTGGTCAGCACGAATTCGACCGTGGTATCCGCGCCAGCCGAAAGTGTGACGGGTTTGGATTGCCGCACAGCGCCGTCCGCCAGGGCAACGTTGTAAGCGCCTGCTGGCAGGATCTGCGTTACCGGCAAATGCCGTTCGATCGCCGTCATGTCGGGCAGCGGTTTGCCATCACTCACGGGTTCAATCAAGACGATGAGAGAGGATTGTGCTGTGGCAGGCTTATCTGTTTTGATCGCGACTTTCAGCCGGGCGGCATTGAGCGGAATGATTATGCTCGACGCGCGTCCGGTTTCGATTGCGACGCTCTGTTTGGCGCGGATGCGGCCAACCTGCGCTTCGATGTCGTAGACGCCGGGGTCAAGCCGCGCCGCGGTGGTAGGTCCGTCGCTTTCGGAGAGCGGTTCGCTGCTGCCGGATTTCGAAATGCGCCAGTGCACCGGCAAAGCAATGGCCGCGCCGCCAGCCACCAGCGCAACGGACGCCTGCAACGCCGCGTCGAAGACGACAGGCGGCGCGGGCACCGCTGCGGCGCTGGGGGCCGGCGCCGGTGCAGAGCTGGGCGTTAGCATTGCCAGTTGCGTTGCGGCGTCGATGGCGGCGCTCAGTTGGGTGTTGTCTTTGACGTCGTAGAACGTGCCGCCGGTGATCTTGGCGACGCATTGCAGGCGCAGTAGATCGGCGGGATCAACACCGATACTGATCATGTGCACCGGTACGCCGGGATTGGCGGCTGCGATTTCGGTTGCGGCAGCGCATGGATCCAACTGGCAATTGTCGGTGCCGTCGCCGACAACGATGACGCTGGCGGGCCGCGACTTGCCAAGGGCCGCGACGGCGGCGCGCAGTGCAGCGACAAGCGGACCCTTGCCGCGCGGGTTAAGTTTGGCAAGTGGCGTCAGCACGAGATCATGGTCGGTTGTCGGTGCTGCAATGACCTCGACGTCGCTGCAATCGCTTTTGCGGCGGTGGCCAAAAGACAGGAGCCCGATGGGCTGGCCGGCGGCGGCGTCGATTTTGGTTTTGAGCAGTTCGCGAGCGGCGTCTATTTTCGCGACATTGCTGGCTTCGAACCGGCCCCACATCGACCCCGAGCCGTCGACAACGAGCATCGTCTGCGGCGCGTCGGCGGCTCGCACGGCAGCACTCGCGACTGTAACGAAGCAACACGCAACGGCGGCAGTGGTGGCAATGGCGGTGCGGCGCATGGTGACCCTTTGGCCCAAAGCTTCGGCGGCGGCTTCATTTGCGGCTTCGGTGGCAATTGTATCAGAACCAAAGGTACGATAGCGAGGCAGTCTTGCGGCGTCATCCACTAGGGCAACATATGAACCACAGCCTTTTCGACTTTCTCAGCCTGCGCCGTTCGGTCAAGCCGGATAAGCTTTCGGGACCCGCCCCAACGGCGGATGAGCTGACACAGATTTTGACCGTTGGCACACGTGTTCCCGATCACAAGAAGCTGGCACCTTGGCGCTTTATTGTGTTTGAGGGCGAAGCGCGGGCGCGAATGGGCGACGTTTTTGCAGACGCTTGCGCCAAAGAGGACAAAGACCCGCCATCGGAGGTGCGGCTGAACGTCGAACGCGGGCGCTTTTTGCGGTCGCCGGTGGTGATCGCGGTTGTGTCATCGCCGAAGCCGCATCCGGGCGCGCCGGAATGGGAGCAGGTGCTCTCCGCTGCTGCGGTCTGTTTCAACACGTGCTTAGCTGCCAATGCGCTCGGCTTTGGCACCTGCTGGATTACGGAATGGATCGCCTATAGCCCGGCGGTGAAATCCGCATTGAAGCTGGCGGAGCACGAACGCATCGCCGGGTTTCTCTATATCGGCCGCGCAGCCGAGACGCCGAGTGAGCGGGAGCGGCCGAACTTAAGTGAGCTTGTGCAGAGGTGGTCGTAGGCTGAGATTTTTTATAGCTCTCTCAGACAGACTTTTCAGCTGTCCGGAATCTTGCCAGGCGCGGTCTGGAGTTTAAACTGACCGACCGTTTTTGCCGTTAACGATAGGTTTTGCTCGACAGCGTGACGCTCCTCTGCTATGTTTTGGTTATGGTTGGAAATGTGGGTGGCGGGAGCTGAATGCTCTAGCCGCCCTTTTTGTTGCTTGGCTTCTTTGCTTTGAAAGAGTTGTGCGACGCGGCCTAACGCGTGGCGCATCTTCTTCCCCCCGCAAGTGGGACAGGCACCGCTGACCAACCATTAACCGCTTCTTAACCGCTTGTGTGTAGTTTGAAATCACGTGCGAGCACTTGATGCGCGCATAACCAAAATCATGGCCTTCTCACTGTCGCTCACGCGATGCCTGAGAGGGCCAGTCGGTTTTTAGGGGTATGTGCTGGCGCGTGCGGCCGGCTCTCGGAACGAGAGTCGCACGCGCCCTTAGAGAGCATTTAAAACTTAAACTGTTCCGCCAGCACGCGCTCGTCAAACGAGTGGTCGTGGTCGAACATCATGTAGAGTTCGGTGGCGCGGGCTTTTTCGATCTCGACCTTGACGACGTCGCGGGTCTCATTGTGATCGGCAACGGCGCTGACCGGGCGCTTTTGTGCTTCCAAAACTTCAATGGTGATGTGGGCTTTGTTCTGCACCAGCGCGCCGCGCCAGCGCCGTGGCCGGAACGGGCTGATAGGTGTCAGTGCAAGAAGCGGCGCGGTGATGGGCACGATCGGGCCGTGAGCCGAGAGATTGTAAGCGGTCGATCCAGCCGGTGTCGCAACCAGTACGCCATCGCAGATCAGTTCCTCCATACGGACTTTGCCGTCGATGGAAATGCGCAGCTTGGCCGCCTGATAGCGTTCACGAAACAGCGAGACTTCGTTGATGGCGAGGCTCTTGTGGGCTTTGCCACTGCTGTCGGTTGCGATCATGGCAAGCGGGTGGATGCGGGTGATGTTGGCGGCGTTGAGACGCTCTTTCAGGCCATCCTCGCGATAGTCGTTCATGAGGAAGCCGACGGAACCGCGGTTCATGCCGTAAATCGGGATCTTGTCGTTGATGAAGCGGTGCAGCGTTTGCAGCATGAAGCCGTCGCCGCCGAGGGCAACGATGACGTCGGCTTCGGAGGCCGCGATATCGCCGTAACGTTTAACCAGGATCTTGCGCGCCGCCACCGCCTCCGGCACGTCGCTGGCGACGACGGCAATGCGCTCGAATTCTTTTCTGACTTTTGTCATGATGGCCGGACTTAAAGGGTTGGGCTTAACTCTCGAAACAGCGGGCGGAGGCTGGCTTAAGTGGTGGAAAACAACAAGAGCCTGAATGACAGCGTGGTTGAGGGAACCTTGCCGGAGGGATCCGTCGCAGCGCTGGTTTATACGACATTCCCGGCGAAAGAGAGCGCCATCGCTGCCGCCAGGGTCCTGGTCGAGGCGCGCCTCGCCGGGTGCATCAACATCTTGGATGCCATGACCTCGGTCTATGTTTGGAATGGGGTGACGGAGGTTGTGAGCGAAGCGGTGCTGATCGCCAAGGTGCCGGCAGACGCGGTATTAGGCTGCATCGCCGCTTTGAAACGTCTGCATCCCTACGCGACCCCTGCGATCCTGGTGCTGCCGGTGGCGGCGGCGGACGCCGCATATCTCAATTGGCTCCGGGCGGGGACGACCCTACCAGAAAACATGCCGGACAGTTCAAACGAAAGCGGCTGAAACGGTTTGCCCGATTCAACCGCTTGGTTGTTCTGCTGTGAACGTCGCCTCAGTAAATGCCGCCAAGTGTCATCATCAGATTGTAGTGTGCTGTGCCGGGACGCGGCTGACCGCGCCGGATCTTGCCGCCGCCGCCATAGTTCGAGGCATAGGTGAACGGCTTTGGCTTGCGCTGATAGACGATGACCGGTGAAGGGCGGCGCACGAAAGTGGCGGCGCGATACTTACGCGAGGTCGTTGACGGCCGCGCATACGTGCGGCGAACGGCCGGTCCGGATTTCGTGCCCGGCAGTCCAGCGGCTGGTCCCGATTTCGTGCCGGGTAGTCCAGCAATAGGATTGATGCGCGGCGCGGGCTTCGAAGCCGGAGCCGGACGGTTCACCTGTTGCGGCACGGGAGCCGTAAACGCATCGAGCGTATCGGATGCAGCAGGCGTTTCAATTGCAGCGGTTTCAGTGCCTGCCGGGCGCGGACCGCTTTTGGGTGTCACTGCTGCGGCGCTGGCTGGAACTTCAGGCTCAACCTGACGCGGGCCGCCAATCGACATCATGCCGGCCAAGGGCTCGAAGCGTGGCGTAGCAGGCGTTACGGCCGCGACGGCTGGCTTCGATGCTGAGGGTTGTACGATGACATTGTCCTTCGTCAGCCAAGGCAGCGTCTCGGTGTTGATGCTTGCTGTCTGCTGCGGCGGAGCTGACTTTCGTACTGCGGGCTTCGGCGCCGGCACCGCTTCGATTGCGGCCGCGATGCGAGCAGTGTCGGCGGCCTTACGGGTATCGGCGAGCCGCTTGGCTTCGTTGGCGCGCTGTTCCTGGGCGAGGCGCTCCTGCTGCTGAGCCTTGCGGTCTTCGGCGGCGCGGCGGTCTTCTTTGCGCTGAGCTTGGGCGACGACGGCTTGCGGCAGGCAGCGGCCGCCGGCAGAGGCGATTTCGCCAGCCGGGCATCCAGCGCTACAGGCATTGGCGGAATGGCCTTGGACAAGGGTCAGCAGAATGTAGTCAGGCTCATCGGCTGGCAGCGAAGCGTTGACGCGTTCCATGAACGCTTGCATCGCCTTCTTCGACGACAGCGTCCATGCGCCATTGATTTCGCCGCTGTAGCAGCCAACGCGCGTTAATTCGCGCTGCAGATCGCTGGCGAGTGCGGCGCGCGTTGTGGCGTCCCCCGGCTTCGACGACGTCAGCCGGCCGTTCGCTGCCGGTTCACTTGTGACGACGGTGGTCCAAGTGCTTGTTGCCGCCGCTTGCGCAGGTGCCGCTTCTAGTGGTGACGCTGGCGAAAATGTCCGCGTGCCGTTTGCTGATGTAACGGGCGCAGCAATACCTTTGGCCTGTTTGACGGCATTTGTTGCCGATGCTGTTGGGCGCGCTAACGCAGACTGAACGCTGACAGCCGCGGCGGGTGCTGCAACAGCCGCAGGAAATTCTTTCTGTGGGGACGGGAGGATCATATAGCCCCCCAATGCTGTGCCGGCGAGTACCATGAGGACGCCACTAAGCCGCTGCATAACCCGAAACTCCTGTCACACTCATACGCTGAACACTTGTTTGATCGTGAAGGCTGGCTTGGTCTTGAGCGTTGTGCATTCCGGCGAAG
>JAYUCQ010000115.1:0-2316 GCA_043740265.1 Hyphomicrobium sp. | reverse complement strand
GCGCCACCCCCCTGCGGTTGAAGTCAAAAACCTTTCCTGACCTATCCCGACATATCCACGGTTACGAATCATTCTGTGGCCCCTTGGCAACGTCTCCCTGTCAATGGCCTCTTTCATCGAAGGCTCGCCTTGTAGACGGGATTCAGCCTGTAGTAATTTGTTCTCGATGGTCCACGAGATGTGGCGGTGCCTGGCACCCCTACTCGCAATTCAGTCGGACCGTCCGTGCCCTGGGTGCCCCTGTTGCGGGCTGCCCGCGTTCTTCCGGCACGTTTGTTCAGCGTCTCCATAGTCATGCGTTTGTACCCGGCTGGGATCGTCGTCCTGTGCTGCTGCGTGCGGTTGTGCGCGCAACATCAGGTCCGTGATCGCTGCTGTTCGTCTGCGGGCACCGGGGGGTGCACGCCGCAATTTTGCGCGGCTCGACAAGGAGCGACCAACGTATGTCTTGGACCGATGAACGGGTTGATCTTTTAAAGAAGCTTTGGTCGGAGGGGCTCAGCGCCAGTCAGATCGCCGGGAGGCTGGGCAGCGTGACGCGCAATGCCGTCATCGGCAAGGTTCACCGTCTCGGCCTCTCAGGCCGGGCCACCACATCGCGCATGAAGACGCATCGCCCACGCGCACGCATGGCCAATGCCAAAAGGGCCAACAACAAACCGCGCTTTGCAGTGGCCGGAAACCCAGCCGTCCGCGGCCTGTTCTCCGGCGAAGGCGAAGCCTATGTGCCACCCGCAGAAGAGATGATCATTCCGCTGGCCGAACGTAAAACCATTCAAACGCTGACGGAGTGCAGCTGCCGCTGGCCGATCGGCGATCCGCAAATGGCTGATTTCCATTTCTGCGGTAAAAACAAAGTTCCGTTGTTGCCGTACTGCGAGCATCACGCCCGCCGCGCCTTCCAGCCAGCAGCACCACGACGACGCGAACGCCACGACGTCGAAATGCCGATCGTCGCCATCGCAGCACCAGTTCCAGAAAAAGAGAGCGCCTGAGACAGCCGTCCGCGCGCCACAAATCGCGTCAGAAATAAAGTCGCCAGGGCGGGGGTGTCCTGGTTACGGGGAAAAGAAGACCGGCAGCTCGGGGGAGTGCCGGTCTTCTTTTTGTCTGCAGCGCCCGAAAAACGGCGATATTAACAGTGCGCGCGCAAGCAAATACCATCGCGCCCACCGCATGCTAGTCTTGGCTCTCAATGGATGAGGGTGTGCGCAATGGCCAAGACCAAAGACAAAGACGGCGATAAAAACGGCGGCAAGTTAGTTGCGTCATCAGCGCCGCCACCAGCCGCGGCCGTGACGAAGGCAGCCGTCAAAGAAAACAAATCCACAGCCCTGCCCAAGGGCTTCTCGCTGGACGACGAAAAATTTCCCAAAGATCTCGAGGAAGCCGCCATGACATCGGGCGGCTATCCCTATGACAAGCGCATGAAACGCGAAGCCTTCGATAACGAGCTGCTGGCCTTGCAGACCGAACTCGTCAAGCTTCAAACCCACAACATCAAGACCCGCGGCCGCGTCCTCATTGTGTACGAAGGCCGGGATGGCGCCGGCAAGGGTTCCTGCATCAAGGCCTTTACCGAACACTTGAACCCGCGCAACACCCGTGCCGTCGCCCTGACCAAGCCGACGGAAACGGAACGCGGCCAATTGTATTTCCAGCGCTATGCCGCACAACTTCCAACCGCCGGAGAAATCGTTCTGTTCGACCGCTCCTGGTACAACCGCGCTGGCGTCGAACGCGTCATGGGATTTTGTACCCCGGACCAACTCGCAACTTTCTTGCGCGAAGCCCCCGAGTTCGAAGGCCTGCTGGTGCGCGACGGCATCCGCTTTTTCAAGTTCTACCTGTCGATGGGCCGCGAAATGCAGTTGAAGCGCTTTCATCAGCGCCGCCACGATCCGCTCAAACAATGGAAGCTGTCCGATGTTGATCTCGCCGCGCTGAACAAATGGGACGCCTACTCCGAAGCCCAAGTCGAAATGTTCCGCTTTACGCATACAGCCATCGCGCCTTGGCTGGTGATCCGCGCCAATGACCAGCGCCGGGCCCGCCTTGAAAGCATTCGCGCCGTGCTGCTGGCCATCGACTACGAAGGCCGCGATCTCAAAGCCATCGGCAAGCCTGATCCGCTGATTGCAGGAGCCGGTCCGGACTTCTTCACGCCCTAGCGGAATTTGCGCCAATTCGGCACGGGCCTTCCGGCAACGTTAGTCTTGATCGCGTGAAATACCGCCGTTCCGCCCAAGCTACACGACTATTTTGCCGGTCCCGTTCACTCTGCATCGCAGGCCATGATCCGGGACGCCGATGACG
>JAYUCQ010000114.1:0-5690 GCA_043740265.1 Hyphomicrobium sp. | reverse complement strand
TTTAGATATGTTGCGAAACTCCGCGTCACGACGGCGGCGTCAGACGCGGATATTGCAGCCATTGTCAGCAGGCCCCAGCCAATGGCCGCCGCTCCGCCCGCGGCGAGAACATAGGCCGGGCTAAAGCGAAGCGCTCGCAGCACAATGAAGACGAACAGATAGACAACCGCGGGAGCCTTCAAGGAAAACGGCGGCGGCTGCGCATATTGCAGATGGAACGACCAGATGAGGCCGAGGAGCAGCGCGATGTCGGTCACGATGGACAGCGCCACGAACCACCCGGGTAAGCGCCCGCGCTGAACGAGCGCCAAACGGATAACGCAAAATCCAAGATAGAGGCCGAGTGCAACCGGAACCGGCTGCAGCATGGTAATGCCGGAGTCCACCGGCCGCGGCGCAATCAGAAACAAAAATATCAGCACCACGCCGATGCCGAATTGAACGTAAGCGATTAGTCTCTCACTTAGCCGGTCTTGTTCGAGAACAACGGCTTTGACGCGCTCTGGAAGCTCGGCCAGAGGATCGAGCCGCGACAACGGCCAAGCCGGGAGCATGGAGCGCAATTCCGCCGCGAGAGCCTTCGCCATCATATAACCTCACCCTCGTCGATCCGCCTGTCACAGAAACACGTCTTCCAGATCGACGCTGCTTTCCTGGCCAATTTGATCAAAGTGCATGTCGAGCCACTCTGC
Source organism: Hyphomicrobium sp. (assembly GCA_043740265.1). Classification (GTDB taxonomy): domain Bacteria; phylum Pseudomonadota; class Alphaproteobacteria; order Rhizobiales; family Hyphomicrobiaceae; genus Hyphomicrobium_B. The sequence continues at coordinate 4,998 of JAYUCQ010000114.1, read as the reverse complement.
GGCTCTGTGCCGGCCGATGTCGCGCAGGCGGCACAGGAAACCCCAATCCGGATTGAGCTTCGTCGCAACACCAAGCTGGGACATCTCGGCATCGTCGCGGATCGAGTGAACGCGCATGCGATTGTATTTTTTGCCGTCGAGCGCGCCTTCGTCGATCAGCTTGGTGACAAAATCAATGGCCCGCATTTCCCGCATCAGGGACGAATTGAAACTGATCTCGTTCATGCGGTCGAAGATTTCAGGCGCCGACTTCGGCAGCTTTTTGCGCTCAATCGGGTTGATATGAATAATCACGATGTCTTTCGATCCGTGCCGGTAGATCAGCGGGAACAGCGCCGGATTGCCCATAAAGCCGCCATCCCAATAGGGTTCGCCATCAATCTCGACGGCTTGGAAGACATACGGCAGGCACGCCGACGCCATGACCACATCGACGGAGACCTGTTCGTTTTCAAACACCTTGATCTTGCCGCTGCGAACATTCGTCGCCGACAGAAAAAGACGGGTGGCGCGATTGCAGTGGCTGAGCCGGTCAAAGTCAACGACTTTCAGCAGCACGTCTTTCAGCGGGTTGAAATTGAACGGGTTAAGCTGATACGGCGAGAACATATGCGACATCGCCTGGAACGCCATGTATGCCGGCGAAACTTCGGAGTGGCAGCCGTAGAGTTGCAGAATTTTCTCCCACGGATTGGTCCGAACGGGACTATAGAGTTCGCCGGCACGCGAAATCTCTTTCCAGAATTCCGCCAGCTTTTCGCGTGCGCCGTCCATACCGCCGACGGAGACGCCGTAGGCCATGACGACTGCATTCATGGCACCCGCACTGGTAGCGCTGATGGCTTCAACGGAAATCCGGCCATCCTCGATGATTTTATCGAGCACGCCCCAGGCAAATGCGCCATGCGCGCCGCCGCCCTGGAGGGCGAGATTGACCGATTTTATTTTTTTGCCGTCAGAAGCAGACTTTTGCGCCAAGCGCGGATCATGTGGGTTCATTGTGCTGTCCAGCCTCCGTCGATTGGCAGCGCGGTGCCGGTGATGGATCGCGCGCCGGGTGTGCACAGGAATACGGCCAAGTCGCCGATTTCCTCTGTCGTCACGAATTTGCGTGTCGGCTGGGCGTGCAACAACACGTCCCGGATGACCTCTTGTTCGGTAATGCCGCGCGCCTTCGCGGTTTCCGGAATTTGCTTTTCAACCAGCGGCGTCAGCACATAGCCCGGGCAAATCGCGTTGACGGTAATGCCGTGTTCGGCGGTTTCGAGTGCCAGCACTTTGGTCAAGCCGAGCACGCCATGCTTGGCCGCCACATAAGCAGACTTAAAGGGCGACGCGACCAGCGCATGGGCCGAAGCGATGTTGATGATGCGGCCGAAGCCGCGTGTCTTCATTCCCGCAACCACCGCCCGCGAGGTATGAAAAGCCGACGCCAGATCAACGGCAATGATGGCGTCCCACTTTTCCGGCGGGAACGTCTCAATGGCCTCGACGTGCTGAATGCCGGCATTGTTGACCAAGATATCGACGTGGCCGAACTGCGCTTCGGCTTCTACTATCATCCGGCCAATGTCCGCAGGCTTCGACATGTCGGCCGTCGAGCACGACGCCTTGACCGCATAGGTTTCCCGGAACTCATCACTGAGCATTTTAAGCCGCGCCGGATCGCCGAACCCGTTCAACATGACGTTCATGCCAGCGCCGGCGAACGCCCGGGCGATGCCGAGGCCGATGCCGCTGGTGGAGCCGGTGACGACCGCGCTCTTTCCAGCCAGTGTCCGGCCGTGCGCGGGAGCGGCGGTGTCAAAGTCTTTGGTCAGTGCCGGCTGCATCGGATAATCCTTCAAAAAAAGGTCAAGAAAGTTGGACCCGGGAGACGGCACGGGGGCCAGAGCGGGGGGAGGGGTCTCCCGGGTCCAAGGGTTGCTGACGGCCGGAGGGAAAGCCGCGAGCAAAAGGTGTTAAAAACGGCTCTCAGCCCAATCGTCAGCCCAAAGTCCTCAGGCGCGGCGAAGTCAGGCTTACCGCCCGGCACTTCAGTATTTGAGCGGACTTAGAATTGGGGTAGAACCGTCATGCTACTGTCTTGACTTGGAGGCTACAGCTTGCTGTGCCGCGCTTGAAATACCGATCGCCACCCAATTCGATAGCTAAGCGCTATGATGTGGCTGGCCGGTGCTTTTAGAAAAATGATGATTTGACTACGCATTCGCGTCATTAACGCGGTTAAAAATCATGGAAATGCATCAGGTTCGTTACTTTCTCGCGGTCGCAAAAATCCTGAATTTCACCCGCGCAGCAGAAGAATGCCACGTAGCTCAGCCGTCGCTGACGCGGGCTATCAAACAGCTCGAGGACGAACTGGGCGGCGAATTGTTCAGACGTGAGCGTAACCTCTCGCATCTCACCGATTTCGGTCACAAAATGCTGCCCTTCCTGCAGCAGTGCTACGAGAGCGCGAATGCCGCGAAGACATTAGCGACGACGCTCAAAACTGGCGCGCTGGCGCCGTTGTCGATCTCAATTTCCCGCGCCATCAACATTACGCTCATCGTTCCACACCTCACGGAATTGACCCGCGCCTTCAAAGGCCTCGAACTCAATTTTCTGCGCGGCACACGCGATGACGTTGCCGAGTATCTGAAAAAAGGCGACGCCGAAGTGGCGATTGCCGGTGCCTTTGATCAAACCTGGGACCGCCTCGACACCTGGCCGCTGTTTACGGAAAAATTCATGCTGGCGGTCAAAGACGATCACCGGCTGGCGGGGCTGACGTCGGTTGCCGTGACCGAACTCAAGAACGAGCGTTTGCTTCACCGGACGTATTGCGAACTGGCCGAAACGTTCACAAATTATCTCAGAGACCACCAAGTTGTGCCGGCTGCGGTTCATAAAATGGTGTCGGAACACGACTACGTCGCCATGATTGAATCCGGTCTCGGTATTGGGCTGCTGCCTGAAAGCGCGCCGCCGTCAAAACGCGTCAAACGCTTGGACATTGAGGGGCTAGCCCTGAACCGCACTCTGCATGTCTACTCTGTCGCCGGCCGCCAGAGATCAGCGCCCGCATCCGCCCTCATCAAGCTGCTCCGGGCCAGCGACTGGTCAGTCTATGCGGCCGCTTAGGACATTTTCAAAGGGGCTCGTTTCAGCGCCGCGATAATCTCGTCGATATCCATCCGGCGGCGAAAATCCGGATCGACGTAACGGGCAATAATTGTCAAGTTTGGACCGACAACAAATGTCGCCGGGATCGGTACAAACCAGGCCGCTGGGCCTTGGCTGAGCACCAAGTCCAGCCCATCCTGCTGGAATAAGGTTTTGACGGTTTCACCGAGCCAGATGACGAGCCCCATCGACAGCGCGAAACTATTGTCGACATCGGAAACAATGGGAAATTCGTGATGCGTTCGCGCTTGCGCTTTGGCAATAAAGGCCAGCGTTTCCGGCATGATTGCGACCACCTGAGCGCCCAAGGCTTTGAACTCGGCGGCTGCTTGCTGGAAAGCTGAAAGCTCAATGGCGCAGTATTCGCACCAGTGTCCGCGATTAAAACTGACAACTACCGGTCCATTTGACGTGAGTGCGTCAAGCGTCACAAGCGACCCGTTGGCGTCCGGCAAAGCAAAGTCGGGCATGTCATCACCTTCGCCGGGTGCGTTGGCACCGGCCTCGCCCGCCTTCAAGCGCGCCACCAGTACATCATAGGCATCGGCGTAAGGGATCGCCTGCACGCGCAGGACAGCGCTGAACGCCGCAAGCCGCTCGTTCAGCGGTGCCTCTGACTGGCAAAGGTCTTGCAGGACCTCGTTGAGGCTTTTTGTATTCACGTGATTCAGTCCTCAGTCTTTCAGCGGTTCCTCGTTGTCATGTGTGCTGCGTCCGGTTGGCGGCACCGAGCGCCGCCAGAATATCTCGAATACCCATACGGGTGCGGAAATCAGGGTCAACATGGCGGGCAACGACAATACCACGCCGGTCCAGAACGAAGGTCGCCGGAACCGGCACAAACCAGCCGTCGTTGCCCTGATAGGTCTCCAGGTGGAAGCCGCGGCCCAGCATCAATTCATGCAGCTTGTCACCGAGCCACATGACCAGCCCCAGTGTCAGCGAATAGCCGTTATCGATATCGGACAGGATGATGAGAGTTCCGGCTGTAACGGATCGCAGCTGTTTGACGAATTGCTGACGGTCAGGAACGATTGAAACAACCTGGCCGCCGTGGGCTGATATCTCGTCATGAAATTGCGCGATCGTGCGCAGCTCTATTTTGCAAAACGGACACCAGTGGCCGCGATTGAAACTGAGGACGACCGGACCCTCGCGACATAGCTCATCAAGACTGTAGAGGCGGCCATCTGGTCCAGGCAGCAAAAAGGCTGGCATAACCTCGCCAACGTTGGGCGCGGTGGCACCGACTTCGCCTTCGATCAGGCGCGAGACCAGGGTGTCGTAAGCCTCCGAAAACGGAAAGTTTAATTCCTTCAGCCGCTCTGCATATGCCGCAAGCCGGTCATTGAGCGAAGCATCCATGACGCAAATCGCTTCGAAGGCTTCGGCGAGGGTGGGGGGCTTGTTCAAGGCCATGGGCTTGTCCAAAGGGCGGGCTCGCTTTCACTAGAACAGCGCGACTTCAATAAGCCAAGGGGGCTTGCATCCCCGTCCGGCGAAGCCGCGCTTTTGCCGAGCTTCAAGTCTTGTGGGATCAAAGGCTCTGACGGAAATATCGGATACCTTCAAATTCGATAGCCAATGCCTATCAGTGGCCAAAGCCCGATGAGGGGCCTTTCTGCCAGCATGACCTCACCTGAGACTAAAGTAGCACTCGAGGCGAATGTCAGTGCCAACGGGGGCTGGCGCTCAGGCCGCAGATCTGGCCGAGGCCCGCCGCCTCAGGCTTGTGAACTGGCGGAGAGAGAGGGATTCGAACCCCCGGTGGACTTGCGCCCACGCTAGTTTTCAAGACTAGAGCCATCAACCACTCGGCCATCTCTCCGG
>JAYUCQ010000113.1:0-2322 GCA_043740265.1 Hyphomicrobium sp. | reverse complement strand
CGCAGCTGTTTGAAATTCTGCCCCGTCCGGTTGTGCAAGGGCTCGAATCCGAAGTGCGCAATATCATGGGCACGAGCCGGATCAATTTGCTGACGGCGAGCGGATTTTTAGCACTATTTTTTGCAACCAGCGCCATTGAGACCATGCGCGCGGCTTTGAACGGCGCTTACCGCGTGCACGAAACAAGGCCCTATCCGCTTTGCCTGATGATCTCGATGTTATTCGTTTTCGTCAGCGCGGTCACCGTGCTCGTGTTGACCTGGGCCGTCGTCGTTGGACCAGGGCTTGCGGCGCGGTTTGAACCGCAATGGCTCAAGGACAATCTCGCCGTCATCGATTTCGGGCCGGGCGTACGCGCCGTTGTCGCCGGTTGCATGATTGCGATCCAACTGGCAGCCTTCCACATCTGGCTGGCGGCCGGCCGGCGGTCCCTGCGTGAGGTTTGGCCGGGCATTTTGTTATCGGTCGTGCTGTGGTTGGCACTCGTCAGCCTGTGGTCGCAATATCTGCGGATCACCAACTACTCTCTGTTCTACGCCGGGCTGTCGCAATTGATGGTGGCGATGATCTTTTTCCAGTTCACCGCGATCGCCATTCTGCTCGGCGCTGAGTTCAACCGCGGCTTGATCGAATTCCGCAAGCTCTCTACAACCGGCGCACTTGAAGTCTCCGGCTGACCTGGGACATGCAAAAAAGCGCGGCTGATGGTTCAGCCGCGCTTTGAAATGCGATATCTTTGACCCGAAGCCTGACGTTAAGAGCGGCGCTGGCTGCCGGCTTCGATGACGTCCTCGATCGTTCTCAGACCCGTTGTCGGTGCTGAGACAAGAACGGCCATGTTGCCAGGCTTATGCTCGTTTTTCAGCATGCGCATGTGGGCCTTAGGGATCTGCGCCCAGGAGAAGACCTCCGACATACACGGATCGATGCGCCGTTCCACGACCAGCTTATTGGCTTGGCTGGCCTGCTGCAGGTTGGCAAAATGCGACCCCTGAATACGTTTCTGATGCATCCACAAATAGCGGGCATCCATCGTCAGATTATAGCCTGTGGTGCCAGCGCAAATGACGACCATGCCACCGCGTTTCACAACTTGGACAGAAACGGGGATTGTCGTCTCGCCGGGATGCTCGAACACGCAATCGACGTTGACGCCTTTGCCGGTCGTCTCCCAGATTGCCGCGCCGAACTTGCGCATTTCTTTGAGCCAAGTCGCGTACTCGGGCGAGTTAACTTTAGGCAGCTGGCCCCAGCAGTTGAACTTTTTGCGATTGATCACGCCTTTGGCGCCGAGCTGGCGCACGAAGTCGAACTTATCATCCTCGGAGACGACGCCGATGGCGTTAGCGCCAGACGTTGCGCACAGCTGCACGGCGAATGCACCCAAGCCGCCGGCGGCGCCCCAAACCAGGACGTTATGCCCTGGCCGCAGCACGTGCGGGCGATGGCCGAACAACATGCGGTAGGCGGTCGCCAGCGTCAGCGTATAACAAGCGCTCTCTTCCCAGGTCAGATGCTTAGGGCGTTCCAGCAGCTGGCGATCCTGCACGCGGCAGAACTGCGCGAACGAACCGTCCGGTGTTTCATAACCCCAGATGCGCTGGCTTGGCGAAAACATTGGGTCGCCGCCGTTGCACTCTTCGTCGTCGCCGTCGTCCTGGTTGCAGTGGACGACGACTTCATCGCCGACTTTCCAGCGCTTGACCTTGGAACCAACCGCCCAAACGATGCCCGAGGCATCCGAGCCGGCAATATGGTAAGGCTGTTTGTGCACATCGAACATGGAAATAGGTGTGCCGAGCGAGGCCCAAACACCATTGTAGTTGACGCCGGCCGCCATCACCAGCACGAGCACGTCGTGGCTGTCGAGCTGCCACGTCGGCACGACTTCGACCTGCATCGCTGTATCGGGCTCGCCCTGGCGGTCCTTGCGGATGGCCCAGGCATACATGTTCTTGGGTACATGGCCTAACGGGGGGATTTCGCCGACCTCGTATAAGTCTTTCTTTCCCACACCCGACACGAAATTTTGAACGGTCATTCCGGCACCTTGTCCGACGTTTTGACCGGCATCGACGCCGGCGTCTTTAGTTGTTTTGCTAGCGGCACTTTGGGTCGTCATAAGGCTCGTTTCTCCTGACCAAACCCGGCACTGGCTGCTTCATCGTCTTAAGCGGTTCTAGACCTTGCGATGCAGGGCCAGAGTGGCACGTATCAAGCACGTTTTTGCGCTGCAATGAAGAGGCGTTTTCGCGCTTTCAGGGCGCCAGTAAATCACTCCTTAACTCCAAAAACCTAGATTGGTGGAAGGGGCATGTCGCC
>JAYUCQ010000112.1:0-2326 GCA_043740265.1 Hyphomicrobium sp. | reverse complement strand
ACGCATTTGGTGATCGCGATTGCCCGCAGTGTCGCTATCATCTTGGCGGAACCCGAATCCGACCGTTCTCACATCCGAGCCAATCCATGTTCGATGCAAAACTGCGCCGCTACATTGATCCGTCGCTCAACCGGATTGCACGTGATTTGGCGCAAATGGGGATCAGCGCCAATCATGTTACTATCATCGGGGCTATATCTGGACTATGCGGAGCGGCCGTCATCGCGTTGGGTGCACCGCTTGTTGGTCTGGCGCTGTTTCTTGCCGGCAGGTTGCTCGATGGCCTCGATGGTGCAGTGGCCCGGAACACCAGACCAACGAACCTTGGCGCCTATCTCGACATCGTCTTGGATTTCGCTGTCTATGCGGCAATGCCACTGGCGTTTGCGATTCTCAACCCAGGCCAAAACGCAGTTGCTGGGGCAGCGCTATTAGCGAGTTTCCTTCTCAACGGAGCGGCATTCCTCGGATTTGCCCTGATGGCCGAGAAGCTGCATTTGGAAACGCAGGCTCAGGGGCATAAGTCGCTCTATTACCTTGGTGGTCTCGCGGAAGGTGGTGAGACCATTTTTTTCGTTGCGCTGATGTGCCTGTGGCCAAGCTGGTTCCCCTTCATCGCGCTGAGTTTCGCAGCGCTCTGTGTCGTCTCAGGACTGGCCCGTATCGTTTTAGCCTGGCGACTGCTGGCCGACGCCTGAGCTGCATTCAACCAACCGAAGCCGCTAACGCGTGATCCAGATCCGCACGCAAATCCTCGACTGCCTCGAGCCCGACAGATAGGCGCACGATGCCATCGGTAATGCCGAGCTCGGCGCGTGCTTCGGGTTTCAACCGTTGATGGGTGGTGGTCGTTGGATGCGTGATCAAGCTTTTGGTATCGCCGAGATTGTTCGAGATTTTGACGATGCGCAACGCATTGAGGAAGCGGAACGTCGCGGCCTTGTCGCCCCTGATCTCGAATGTAACGACCTGGCCGCCACCGGTCATTTGTTTGCGCGCGATATCTGCCTGTGGATGATCGGCCCGGCCTGGGTACAGCACGCGGGAAATGAAGTTGTGCTTTTCCGCGAGATGATCAGCGATGTTGGCTGCCGACGCACATTGCGCACGCACGCGGATGGGAAGGGTCTCCAGGCCCTTCAGCATGACCCAGGCATTGAATGGGCTGAGTGACGGCCCGGTTTGGCGAATGAAGTCGTGCAGATACTTCTTCACGAAGTCGCGGCTGGCCAGCACCGCGCCACCAAGGCACCGGCCCTGACCATCGATGTGTTTCGTCGCCGAGTAGATCACCACATCGGCGCCAAGCTGCAACGGCTTCTGCAACATCGGCGTCGCGAATACGTTGTCAACGAACACCAGTGCGTCGTTCTCATGCGCTATGTTTGCGACGCCCTCGATATCGACAAGTTCGAGCGTCGGATTGGCCGGAGTCTCGAAGAATAGGGCGCGCGTATTCGGGCGCATGGCAGCCCGCCAATTTTCGAGATGGCGACCATCGACGAGCGTGAACTGAATGCCAAATCGCGGGCACAGATCTTCCACGATATAGCGGCAGGAGCCGAACATTGCGCGGGCGGCAACGATATGGTCGCCAGCTTTCAGATAGCCCATCAAGGCGGCGGTAACGGCTGCCATGCCGGTCGCAGTTGCACGGGCTTCCTCGGCGCCCTCGAGAAGACGCATGCGCTCCTCGAACATCGAGACGGTGGGATTACCAAAGCGGCTGTACTGGTAGCCCGGGTCCTCGTTCTTGAAGCGCGCTTCCGCCTGCTCGGCGCTGGCGTAGACGAAACCTTGCGTCAGGAACAGAGCCTCCGATGTTTCGCCGAACTGCGAGCGCAACGTGCCGCCGTGCACGAGTTGCGTTTCTGGCGCCCAGCTATCGGACGCGTGGCCGTCAGTGGGTTTGCTGTTGTTTGTCATCGCGTACGTGGACCCCAATTAGACCGCGACCTTCGTTCCGAAGGTAACCGGCTGTTGAAGCCGGCCAAACCGCGTTTGGAGGATTGGGGCAATCTGTGCCCCTCAAGTCCGCGTGCGGCCCTTTAGCGAGTTGTTTTACGTGGCTGCAAGCCGGCCGGCCAAATCACCACGGAAGAAAGTGTCTCGTAGCGGGACCACGGTCGACGGTCAAGCATCAGCGGGGCTCGGTAGCCTCAGCGGCGCTTTAAACGTCCTCAGATCTTTTGGCCGGTCTTCTTCCAGTCCCCCAAGAACTGCTCGATGCCTTTATCGGTCAGTGGGTGTTTCACGAGCGCTTTCAAAATCGCGGGCGGCGCGGTGATGACATCGGCCCCGATCAACGCGGCTTGCTTGACGTGGT
>JAYUCQ010000111.1:0-5706 GCA_043740265.1 Hyphomicrobium sp. | reverse complement strand
GCCGCCGGATGCTTCGTCTCGTCGATGGCGATGCGGATCATCGATCCCGTTGTGCCGGAGATCGGGCGCGATTTACACGTCGATGCCGCGACTGTCGCTCTCCTGGCTTCGGCCTTTACGTTCCCTTATGCGCTTGGCCAACCGGTGCTGGGCGCGCTGGGCGATGCGCTGGGCAAAGCCAAAATTATTAAGATATCGCTCGCGATCCTGGTACTCGGGCTCGCGGCAACTGCGCTGGCGCCGTCGCTCGATTGGCTGTTTGCGGCGCGCATTATCGGCGGCGCGGCAGGTGGCGGCGTCATCCCGTTGTCTTTCGCACTCGTCGGCGACCGCTTCGAAATGGCCGAGCGGCAAGTGGCGTTATCGCGCGTGTTGACGGCCATCATCGCCGGGCAAATGACGGGCGCAGTCGGATCGGGGCTCATCGCCAGTCGGTTCGGCTGGCGGGCGTCGATGGCGGCGGGAACGGTGCTCGCCGCGCTGGCGCTGGTGTTGACGCTGTCGCAACTTCACCCGCGCATAAACGCTGAGCGCCCGCCGTTCCGCCCGTCGCATATGTTCGACGGCTATGCAGATGTGTTCCGCAATCCGCGGACGATCGTGTGTTTCACCGCCGTCTTTGTCGAAGGCATCGTGGTCTTTGGATTGTTCCCCTTCCTGGCGCTATTGCTTGAACAGCGCGGGGCTGGCGGGCTGAAGGAAGCCGGCTTTGTCCTGTCCGGCTTCGCGATCGGCGGATTTATATATACGGCACTGGTGCGCATCATGCTGACCAGGCTCGGGCTTTACAACTTGATCCGGGCAGGTGCTGCAATCGCTGGGCTCGGATTCGCGGCCTTGGCCCCGGGGTGGCCGTGGCCAGTGGAGCAAGCCATTATGGTGCTCGTTGGCGCGGGGTTCTACATGATCCACAATTCATTGCAGACGCAGGCGACAGAACTGGCACCGGACAATCGCGCATCTGCTGTCGCGGCACACGCGTTTTTCTTCTTCCTCGGGCAAGCTGCTGGACCGCTCTTCTACCAGTTTGGCTTCAGTCACGGTGGACCTTCGACGACGCTTCTGGCGGCTGGAGTTGTCATGGCATTGACGGGTGCCGCCACAGCTACTGGCTTGAAAGCGCGGTCGCGGCCGGTACGGGTTTAGGATATCGGAGCTTTGAAAACGAAAAATGCGCCGGTGCAAATAAGCGCAAAGCCGATCAGATGATTGATCGTGAATTTTTCACCTAGATAGGTCACCGAGAATATCGCGAAGACAATGAGAGTAATGACCTCCTGCATGGTTTTGAGTTCAGCGGTTGAATAGACCGCCGAGCCCCACCGGTTTGCGGGAATGACGAAGCAATACTCAAAAAAAGCGATCCCCCAGCTCGCCAAGACTGCCAACCAGAGTGCCGAGGATTGATACTTTAGGTGCCCATACCACGCGAATGTCATGAATACGTTTGAGACACACAACATGAGGATGGGGGTGATCTGGGCAGCGGTCATGGAGAAAATTCCTGGCGGGTTAAAACGAGACCTTAATCACGCTGAAAAGTTCCCCAGCAAAGGGCGCTTGACGCCGCGGGCGAAGTTCAGCAGCTACGGTGAGTGAGTGGAATTCGGGCACGGAGACAGAAAATGACCTATGGCGTTGCGATGCGGTTGGAGCGCGGTCTGGTGTTTGCCGCCGATACGCGGACGAACGCTGGCGTCGACAATATCGCCCAATACCGCAAGCTGCAAAGCTGGCGCAAGCCTGGCGAGCGGGTGCTGGTGATGCTAAGTGCTGGCAACCTGGCTGTGACGCAGGCGGTCGTCAGTTTGATCAATGAGCCGCTGACGGCTGAAACGCCCGAGGCGACGCACATTTTAAACGCTCCGAATATGTTTCGCGCGGCCCGCGTGGTCGGCGACGCCGTTCGTGAAGCGCGCAAAGTCGATGGCCCGGCGCTGGAAGCCAGCAAAACCGGATTCAATGCAACGTTTATTTTCGGCGGCCAGATCGGCACAGAGCGGCCACGTCTGTTCCAGATTTATGCCGAGGGCAACTTTATCGAGGCGACGGACGATACGCCGTTCCTCCAAATCGGCGAACACAAGTACGGCAAACCGATCCTCGACCGCGTCGCTCGTTCGGATATGAGATTGGGAGAAGCCGCCAAACTCATGCTGTTGTCGTTTGATTCAACGCTGCGCTCGAACTTGTCGGTTGGCATGCCGATCGATCTGTTGATTTATGAGCGCGATACCTTAGACGTCCGCCGGGAGAAACGCATCAACGCCGACGATGAGTATTTCCGCAAGATGTCGGCGGCTTGGTCGGATGCGTTGCGGCAGGCGTTCAGCAAAATCGACGAGTTTAAGGTTTAAGCATCAGCGTCTCGGTGCCTGGGTTTAGGCATCAGGTTTACGGAACACGCCGAAACGCATACCAACGTAGCTGACCGACATTGAAATCGCAGTTGCGAAGACAAGCGCAGCCAGAGGTTCGGTTGCGGGGCGCAAAAGCAAAACGCCGGCATAGATGGCGAAGTTGATGACCGATGCCGTAATCGCGACACTCAAAAACTTGGCGAACTGCTGAAAAGTTGCCGGGTCTTTCACGGCAAATGTCAGCCGCCGGTGGGCGAAGAACGCAACCACCATGGCGCAGGCAATTGCAATCAAACGGGCGCTAAAGGGATCGAGGCCAGCGCCGCGCGTCAGCAATGACAGAATTCCAGCATCCGTGACGAACGCCAGTCCGCCCGACGCAACGAAGCCGGCTCCATGTTTGAGGCCCGTGCTCATATCGCGCGCTCCATTGCCGAAGCTGGCCATAGGATCACGCCATCGGCGGATCGCGCCGGGTGCCAGATCATGTGCGACAAAGGAGTAGCCCCCATGAGGGCATCATACTCGAATTGACGCCGCGCCGTCACGGTGTCAAGGCGCGCAAGTTCAGCATCGGGATAGCCCGGGTGGCACATCACCAGCGGCCGCCAGCCTTGGAGCTCCGCGGCGGCAGAAAAATCATCGGCAACGGCTACGGCAGACGCGCCGAAGGCAGTGACCCCGCCGAAACAGTCGTTCGTGATGAAACCGGTTCGCGTCACGTCGCGCTTCATATTTCGAGCCAAGAGTTTGAGTGCCATTTTTTTCAAGCGCGGCCCGGTACCAGAGCCTGCCTTGATGGCCGTTGGTGATGGATCGCGGACAAGCAGCGGCCGTCCAGCATAGCGGCGCTTGAGAATGCCGAGAAGCGCCGGGCGGACAAGCGGTAAAATGTGAACATGTTCGTGGCCATCGATAAAATCGGGCAGGGCGCCGATGCCGGTCTCGAACCGGTCGAGCTGGCATTCGATTTCGGCGGCAACGGCTGAGGATTTAAGCCGTCCGGTATACGCCGCCGCGATTAGGCGCCAGATTCCTGGAAAGCCGCCGCGTGAGGTCAAACACCAATCTCTACTCAGCGGCGCGCCAAGCGTCAGGTTAAGATGCAGGCCAACGGCGGTGTCGTTGCACAGCGGCCTCAAGGCTGCTGCGTCTTGCATCCAGCCCGTGCGCGTGACTAAGGCCGATGTTGCAGAAATCCGGTTCGCGGCAATGAGCATGCGGATGGCTTGAGAGATGCCGGGCGACAGGCCGTAGTCGTCAGCACACAAAATGATGCGCCCTGTCATAGCGTCGATGCCTCGCGAGACATGCCGGGTGCCGAAGACGCTTGCACCACGCCGACTTCCTCGCGCACCAGAAACAGCGGCCGCGCTTTAACTTCCTCATAGACACGGCCGAGGTATTCGCCAAGCACGCCAAGGAAAATGAGCTGCACACCGGCGAAGAACAGCACGGCCACCATCAACGTCGGATAGCCGCGCACGGGATCGCCGAAAATCAATGTTTTGGCCATGATCCACAGGATGTACACGAAAGCGACGGCTGACACGAGCAAGCCGAAGACGGACGACACGCGCAGCGGGAACGTGGAAAAGGATGCCAAGCCGTCAAATGCCAGCCTCGTTAAGTGTAGTGGTAGCCATCGGGATGACTCGCCAGTTTTTCTCGGCTGCATGCCGAACGGAACACCAATGGCGGGAAAACCGATCCAGGCAAAGAGACCGTTGTTGTAGCGCACGCGCTCGCCAATTCTGTTGATGGAGTCAACGGCGCGGCGGCTGAGCAGACGGAAGTCGCAGGAGTTCTGCTGCAACTCGGTTCCAGACAACGCATGAAAGACGCGGTAGAAAATGCGCGCGCCTTCCCGTCGCCAGGCACTGTCCGCACTGCGATCGATGCGTTGGCCGAAAACGACGTCATGACCGTCGCGCCATTTGGCGACGAATTCTGTGATGGTCTCGGGCGGGTGCTGCAGATCACTGTCCATGATGACCACGGCGTCGCTCCGGGCATAGCGCAGGCCCGCCGCCACAGCGACCTCCTTGCCGAAATTGCGGCTAAGCGCGATAGCGGTGATGCGCGGCTCCTTGACGTGCAGGCTGCGGATTTTGGCGAGCGTTGCATCGGTTGACCCGTCATCGACGAAAATAATCGTCCACGCCAGCGCTAGGCCTTCGAGGGCTGGAACAAGGCGGCCTAGAAGCGGGTCGATGCCGGCGGCTTCGTTGAGCACGGGAATAACAACCGCCAACGAGCGGTGCTCTGTCGGCGCGCCAAACGGCAAGGGGTGGATTTCGGTGGACGTGGGCAATGGCGGGCTCCAGGCGTTCAATTGCGTGCCGTTCGGCTTTATGCCGGGCCCTGCTTCGCCCGTCTATCTCAACCAAGTCTACACGTTTCCAGTCTGAGCAAAGCTCGCCACCCAAAAGGGGCGATCTCGTGGTCGCGGAGGTGTGCATGTGTGCGGCTTGGTGATCGCCACCCCATTGCCGCTGGGCCGCGCATCAGATAGCCAGATTCTCAGACGTTCAAGGAGATGGCTCGTGAAGATTTGCATGATCGGCGCTGGGTACGTTGGGCTCGTGTCCGCGGCCTGCTTTTCAGAGTTCGGCTGGACGGTGGCCTGCGTCGATAAAGATCCGGCGCGTCTTGCTGATCTCAACGCCGGCCGGTCGCCAATCTATGAGCCGGGTCTTGATGAATTGATGCAGCGGAATATGCGCGCGGGGCGGTTGACCTTTACGGACATACTTGCGCCAGCGGTGCGCGACGCCGACGTCATTTTTCTGGCGGTTGGCACGCCGATGCGGCGCGGCGACGGTTATGCGGATTTGTCTTACGTCTTCGGCGCAGTCGAGGAATTGGCGCCACTTCTTGAACGTTTCACGGTCATCACAACGAAATCGACCGTGCCCGTCGGCACCAGCCGGAAAATTGAAAATCGCTTGAAGGAGCTTCGGCCAGGCATCGACGTCGCGGTGTGCTCCAACCCTGAGTTCTTGCGGGAAGGGTCTGCGATCGAGGACTTCACCCACCCCGACCGGGTGGTTATCGGAACCGACAACGCCAAAGCGCGCGACGTTTTAGAACGCCTTTACGAGCCATTGTCGCAAAACGGTATTCCGGTGATGTTTGTGGCGCGCGAATCTGCCGAGCTGGCGAAATATGCAGCCAATGCATTCCTTGCGCTTAAAATCAGCTACATCAACGAAATTGCAGATCTTTGCGAAGAGGTCGGTGCCGATGTTCAGGAGGTTGCTTCGACGATCGGAAAGGATCAGCGCATCGGTGGAAAATTCTTAAATCCTGGCCCCGGCTATGGAGGCTCTTGCTTTCCAAAGGA
>JAYUCQ010000110.1:0-5706 GCA_043740265.1 Hyphomicrobium sp. | reverse complement strand
CGTTGTCGGCGGGTTCTGATAGGACATCAATAGCTATCCGCATTGTCGATGTTGAAGTTGTAGAGCTTGCGTGCCGAGCCATAGCGTTTAAACTCGGTCGACTTGACGTCTTTGATGCCGGCTTTTTCAAGCAGCTTCCCAACCGCTTCGTGGTGCTCCGGGCGCATGTCTTTTTCGATGCAATCAGCGCCTAAGCTTTTGACGCTGCCACGCACGAACAGCTTCGCCTCGTAGATGGAATCGCCCAGCGCATCGCCAGCGTCGCCCAGAACAACCAAGTAGCCGCTCTGCGCCATGAAAGCCGACATATGGCCGATGTTGCCTTTGACGACGATATCAATGCCCTTCATCGAGACGCCGCAGCGCGACGCGGCATTGCCCTCAATCACCAGCAATCCGCCGCGCCCCGTCGCACCTGCATACTGACTGGCATCGCCGGTAATGCGGACCTTGCCCGACATCATGTTTTCAGCGACGCCGGGACCGGCCGAACCATGTACCGTCACGGTCGCCAGCTTGTTCATGCCAGCGCAATAGTAGCCAACGCTGCCGCGGATATCGATTGCGATCGGCGCATCAACGCCGACCGCGACAGCGTGATGACCCATCGGATTAATGATTTCCCAAGCGCCTTCGTTGGAGCCTGCAGTCTGCCGGTGAAGGTCATTGTTCAATTCGCGAAGTTTCGTTGTCGCGAGGTCAACCGTGCGCATCGTTAGACTTCCCTGAATTGTTCTTATCGTTCCCAGAAATAGACCGTCGCTGGTTCGGGCTCCCACACCCTGGCTTTATCGATACCCGGCAGATTGACGAGCGCCCGGAATTCAGACCCAAACGCGACATACTGATCGGTTTCAGCCATGACCGCTGGCTTGCACGCAATCGGGTCGCGCAGCACACCGAAGCCGTTCTTGGTACCGACAACAAATGTAAAGAAGCCGTCGAGATCGTCCAGGCTCTTGGTCAAGGCTTCACCCAAGTTCATGCCCTGGTTCATGCGCCAAGACATGTAAGCGGCAGCCACTTCGCTGTCGTTGTCGGTTTCAAATGTCATGCCGTCGTGGCGAAGTTCACGGCGCAGATTGTGGTGGTTCGAGAGAGAGCCATTGTGCACCAGACACTGATCTGGCCCCGTCGAAAACGGATGCGAGCCGAGCGTCGTCACGGCAGATTCCGTTGCCATGCGGGTATGCCCGATGGCGTGTGTGCCGGACATCTTGGCCAGCTCGAACCGTTTCGAAACGTCGGTCGGGTAACCAACCTCTTTGTAAATCTCGATCGTCGATCCCGATGCCATGATCCGCACTTTGGGGTGCGACGCGCGGATGAACGCCCTCGCCGCGTCGGCCTTCGCTTCAGGCACCGTCAACACCGCGTGCGTGGATTTCAACTGCAGCGCAACGTCGCCGCCAATGGCTTTGGCAACCGACGCGTCCAGCCCCTTTAAATCAATCTCGGGATTGGGCGTTTGGACCGTGATCTTGGCCTTGCCCTTCGACGGAGCGCCATAGACCGCGAACCCAGCTGAGTCGGGTCCCCGGTCGCACATCGTTCCCAGCATTTGATTGGTCAAAGCGCCGAGCTGCGGCTCAAGCGCCTTATCTTTTAGAAATAGACCGACGATTCCGCACATGGGGTGCCACCCTGCCAGTTGCTCCAAGACAGATGTAAGCTAGAGCAGACTTTGCAGCCCGTCAATTGGGGCGAAACTTTTTTTCTTGGCACTTAACGCCCGCGACGGGCGGTTGACGGCTGTCTTAAACCTCGTGTGCCCCGGACTATTTCCGCGGATAGACGATGATCGACAGGTACGTCATCGGCAGCTTGATCAGCGTTTCGGGACCGTGGAATTCAGCGGAATCGAACAAGATGCAGTCGCCCGGTTCCAGATGATAGCTGCGGTCGCCGTGCAAGTAAGACACCTCACCGCTCAACATGTAGATCAGCTCAAGACCCTCGTGGCGGAATTGGGTATAGGGTTCCGCGCCTTTGGAGAGCGTGATCAGATAGGGCTCGAACGCAATCGGACCGCCAAACGATTGGCCGAGTTGCTGATATTGATGGCCGACTTTCGTGCCGCGGCGTTGAATATCAAGGCCCTGACCCTTTTTCACATACGAGCATCCGCGCCGCCCCTCATAGGTGGCAAGCAGCATCGTCAGCGGCAGGTTGAGGGCCCCCGCCAACTGGTTTAATGTCGACAGCGAAGCCGAGATTTGCCCATTCTCGATCTTTGAGACCATTGCGGTTGAGACACCTGCGGCGGTGGCAAGCTCTGACACCGTCAAACCGGCGGCTTTCCGGAAATCATGCACCTGCGCCCCAATCGCGTCTTCAAGCGTGCGGGCACGAACGTCCGGCGCGCCGGATCCCGTCGCCAATCCGGTCGGGCCTCGGCCCAGATTTCTCGCCAGCGTTTTTGTCTTAGTGGCCATCGTTAGCACCGCGCTCCAGTCTCATCCCAGGCTCATCTATGACTCGTTCTGCATACATGTCTAACTGTCAGGCACCTTGGCCGCAATCAGCCGGCAATTTTCAAATCCTCGACGCGGGTTAATTTTAACGCCTGGCGGGCAACCTCGGCGAGGTCGCGCGGGATTTGACCAAGCTCACGATGCCGCGCCACCATTGTCAATTTGCGCATGATCTGCGGCCCTGGCAGCCGGGCGACGGCAACGCGTTTGCTCGCCACAGCAGCCTCGAAAATGCACAGCGGCGTGGTAATGGCAAAGCCTTCACCAGTGGCAACAAGGGCTGCGACAGCGTCGGGCCTGTCGAACTCGAACGAGCGCGGCACGTCAACGGTTAGGCGGCGCAGATGCCGCTCGATTTCGATCCCCGTCAGTGACCGGGCGCTGAAACGGATCAGAGGCATCGCCTTTGCCAAGGCTTTGAGATCTGAGATGCTTTCAACAGCGCCCGCGCCCTTGGGTAGCAGCAGAACATAGGGTTCGCGCGCCAGTTCCCAGCGCTCAAGACCCGGCAATTCCTCCAAATCATCGACCCCTAGAAAGAGATCGAGACGGCGCGTCAGCAGTTCTCCGGCGTGTGTCGCGGTCAGCCCGGAAAGAACCGAAACCTCATCGGCGCGCGACGCTAGGTACTTCGATAACGGTGCCGTCAACGCCCGGCTTAAGGAATCGACCAGACCAACGCGGATCAAGGGCAGACGGCCGCGCTTCGTCTCACGCAGCAGCGGCCCGATTTGGCGGGCATCGGCGATCAGTGCACTGGCACGCTGGCGCATCAAGCCGCCCGCCAGCGTCAAGGCCAGCGGCCGGACCGCACGGTCGAACAGAGTAGACCCAGTCTTGCGCTCAAGCTCTGCGATCGAAAGCGACACCGCGGGTTGGGTCATCTCCAGCGCCAGAGCCGCTGCCGCCATCGTCCCGGCCTCACAGACAGCGAGAAAAATCTCCAGCGATCTCAGATCAAAAGGCAGGGCCGGCGCTCTGTCGGTCATGACCACAGTATAACTGAGACTTATATATACTACAATCCGTTGAGGTCTATGCTGACCGGCAGCAGGACGCCTGCGGGAGCTGAGCCATGTTGTCCGACCGCTATTCGATATTTTCGGTGTTGCGCGAAAGTCTCCGCGGCCATTCGGGCTGGGGCCCGGCGTGGCGCGACGCGGCACCTCAGGCCAACTACGACGTCATCATCATCGGTGGCGGTGGTCACGGGCTTGCAACCGCCTATTACCTCGCGAAGAACCACGGCCCCTTGCGCATCGCGGTTGTTGAGAAGGGCTGGATCGGTGGCGGCAATGTCGGGCGCAACACAACGATTATCCGATCCAATTACCTGCTCCCCGGCAACATTCCTTTCTACGAGCAAGCGTTGAAGCTTTGGGAAGGCCTCGAGCAAGACATCAACTACAATGCGATGGTCAGTCAGCGCGGCATTCTCAATCTCTACCATTCCGACGGCCAGCGCGACGCCTACGTCCGGCGCGGCAACGCTATGCGCCTGCACGGCATAGATTCCGAACTCGTCGATCAAGCCGGTGTTCGCAAAATGCTGCCGTTCCTTGATTTTACTAACGCCCGCTTCCCGATTCAGGGCGGCCTTTTGCAACGCCGCGGCGGCACCGTGCGCCATGACGCGGTTGCCTGGGGATACGCGCGTGCTGCCGACAAGCGCGGCGTCGACATCATTCAGAACTGCGAAGTCACGGGTATCCGCCGCGACGGCAACCGCGTCACCGGCATCGACACGTCACGCGGCTTCATTGGTGCCAAGAAAATCGGCATGGCTGTTGCTGGCAATACCTCACGTGTCGGAGACATGGCCGGATTGCGCTTGCCGATCGAGAGCTTTGTCCTGCAGGCCTTTGTGACCGAATCGATCAAGCCCTTCATCGACGGCGTCGTCACGTTTGGAGCCGGACACTTCTACATCAGCCAATCGGACAAGGGCGGCTTGGTGTTCGGCGGCGATCTCGACGGCTATAACAGCTACGCCCAGCGCGGGAATCTTCCGGTCATCGAAGACGTTTGCGAAGGCGGCATGGCCTTGATGCCGCGCATCGGCCGCGTCCGGTTACTGCGTCAGTGGGGCGGCATTATGGATATGTCGATGGACGGCAGCCCGATCATCGATCGCACGCCGGTTGATGGCCTCTATCTCAACGGCGGATGGTGCTACGGCGGTTTTAAAGCCACTCCGGCATCAGGCTTGTGTTTCGCGCATCTGATTGCCCGCGATGAACCACACCCCGTCGCCACCGCATATCGCCTCGACAGGTTCGCGACCGGTCACGCCATCGACGAAAAGGGCATGGGGCCACACCCCAACCTCCACTGATTGGACTTTTCTGGAAGGGTCGCATCACATGCGGATCAACTGCCCACATTGCGGCGAACGCGGTCTCGATGAGTTCGCGTATTACGGCGACGCATCCGTGACGCGGCCGGACCCGGCTTCGCCAACGGCGATGGCAGACTTCGTCCGCTACGCCTACGAGCGCAGCAACAGCGCCGGTGCGCATCAGGAGCTCTGGTATCATGCCGCCGGGTGTCACGCTTGGCTTGTTGTTACGCGCAATATGATGACCCACATCATTACCGCCGTCGAAAATGCCCGCGACTTTGCGTTGAATCGTTCGCCTGCGCCTAAGGAGTCCGCATAATGTCCTCGCAACGTTATCGCTTGGCGACCGGCGGCACCATCGACCGCAAGCGCACCCTGCAATTCTACTTTGATGGCCACACGTATTCCGGCCACCCAGGTGACACACTGGCGTCGGCGCTGCTTGCAAACGGCGTGACGCTAACCGGGCGGTCGTTCAAATATCACCGCCCGCGCGGCATTCTGAGCGCCGGTTCGGAAGAACCCAACGCACTCGTTGAACTGCGAACAGGCGCGAAGCGCGAAGCCAACACCAAGGCAACGACCGCTGAGCTCTACGACGGCCTTGAAGCCGCGAGCCAAAACCGCTGGCCCTCTTTGAACTTCGACGTCATGGCCATCAACTCGCTGTTGTCGCCCGTCTTCGTTGCCGGCTTCTACTACAAGACGTTTATGTGGCCGGCGGCTTTTTGGGAAAAACTCTACGAACCCGCCATCCGCCGCGCCGCTGGCTTAGGCCGGGCGTCTGAAGAAGCCGATCCCGACACCTACGAGAAGGCGACTGCGTTCTGCGATGTCCTCATCATTGGCGGTGGCCCCGCAGGTTTAATGGCCGCCCTCAACGCCGGACGC
>JAYUCQ010000109.1:0-14145 GCA_043740265.1 Hyphomicrobium sp. | reverse complement strand
CGATCTCGGCTTTCAAAGTTTCAACTTCAGTATTCCTCTTGACCTGCATGTGCATTGACATCAATGCCACCCAAGCGAGGCCGCCACCCAAAACCGCGGCTGCGATTGAAAAATCAAATTGCGCGTAAAGCGCCGCCGCGATCGCCGCCGTCACAAAGAACATGCTGATCAACACAAGCCGTTCGCGCGAGCGCTTGGCGAGGTGCATCGCCTTCGGCTTGGCAGCAAGCGGCGGCGCATCTGCAACGCCACTGCCGGCAAGGCTGTGGGGCGCAACGCTTCGGGTGGCGGGGTCTGAGATCATGGTGCGGCGAAGCTCACAAAAAACGATTCGGTCTCTTAGAGCTTCGACGCAGCGAACCAGCAACGCAACGTGTGGCAGAGTTCTATCACCAATATCCACTGGCCACCCCCGGCCGCATTTCGTTTCTCAAAACCCCTGCAACGGCTTGGCGTGGACGCGTGAGACAAGAGAACCGCCAGCTAAACTCGCACCAATTGAGGTCCCGCAGCGAAGTGTGTCCCATACGACACGTAGCGGGGCTGACTGCAAAGCGCCGCCGCACGCCAACACCGCGATCGCACTTTATTTTACCTGCGGTTCGCCGCGTTTCTGCCCTGGACACGCCCGAGGCCAACCCGAATCGGAGCGCTGTTTAGCTCTCGTTAGGCGAATCGGCGTGCTATGACGGAGCCGGGCTCAGTGTTCCTCCCGGCGGCAGTTTGATTGTGAATGGGGAAGTTGCTCAATGTTCATGGGTCGTGTTGGCGCCAGTTCTGAAGCCAGTCCTGAAAGTGAAATCGTCCGCGAGTTAAACGGTAGCCGGGTGCTATTGACCGGCCTCAGTGCGACAACCGGCGTCGACGTGGCGAGAGCCTTCGCCGATATCAAGGCGCGGCTCGTTGTGCACACCACCGATTTGTCACCGGAAATCACCGAGCTGATCGCGCTGCTGTCGCAGAATGCCAGCGAGATCAAGCTGTATACCGAGCCCATGAATGACGCTGATGCAGCTGTGCGATTTGCACAGACGGCAGCGCAAGCCTACGGCGGGCTCGACGCGGTCATCAATCTCGCGACCATCTCCTGCCGCGACATGGACGGCATCGCCAGCGAAAGCGACGTTGAAAATTTGATTTCGAAAACGTTAACGCCGCTGGCACATCTGACCGGCGTGACCGCCAACAGAATGCGCGTCATCTTGAGCGAAGGTCTGATCCTCAACGTTTTGACGATGCCGCAACTGCAAAATGGCCGCGAAAAAGCCATCGCCTGTTACGCCCGCTCGGCGCTCGCAGCCATGACAAAATCGGAAGCCCACCGCTGGGCCGGCCAAGGCATTCGCATCAATGCGGTCGGACCGCGCGGAGCCGCGGCCAGCGCTGGAGAGACCGGCGCAGAAGGCGCCCGCCTGACCAACGAACCCGACATTGCGGCGCTAGCGATTTATCTTGCATCGCGCCGCGGCAAGACGCTCTCCGGCCATATCTTTGACTGCGACGGCCTCGCCAACCGCTGTGGCTGAGCCTTAGCGTTAAAGGCAGGTTTCGCAAATTGAGCCGCGAGTAGACAGAAAATTTACCCGGGCGCGGTACCTCTATTGACTTGAGTCAAACGAGGTTCCCTATGCGCACGATCAATGGCCGGGCTAGCGCCGACTTCATCCATGGTCTTTCTGTCGCCGAACAGATCCTCGGCAACAACGGCAATGACATCATTTATGGCGGTGGCGGCGACGACCAAATCGGCGGCGGCAATGGCAACGACATCGTGTTTGGCGACGCCGGAATTGACTTTATTAAAGGCGGCACCGGCAACGACAACCTGAACGGCGGCGTTGGCAACGATAAAATTGAGGGCGAGGCCGGTAATGACCGCATCGCTGGCGGCGACGGCAACGACACGCTGACGGATGCTGCGGGAGTCAATACGTTCTTCGGCGGCAATGGCGACGATATCATCACCGGCGGCACTGGCAACGACACCGCAACGGGAGATGCCGGAAACGACAGCCTGACGGGCGGCACAGGCATCGACTTTCTCTACGGCGCGGCCGGAAACGACAAATTATTTGGTGGCGCTGGCAATGACGCCATGTTCGGCGGCGATGGCAACGACACGTTCACCGACATCTCAGGCAACGACACGTTCAACGGCGGCCTTGGCTACGACACTGTCGATTATTCGTCGATGACTCCCGTGCAAGGCGTCAACGTTTTCCTCAATCTCGGCATCGGCGGGCACGACGCCCTGGGTGACCGGTACGCCGGCATCGAAAACGTGATTGGTACGGGCCTCACCGACTACCTGTGGGGCAACGCCAGCGACAACGTCCTCAACGCAGCTGAAGGCAACGACTTTGTGCGCGGTTTCGGCGGCAATGACTTGCTTGTTGGCGGCAACGGCACGGACATTTTGTGGGGCGACGATGGCAACGACACGCTGCGCATCGGCGAAGGCAACGATATCGCCGAAGGCGGCGCCGGTTCTGACTGGCTTGATTTCACCGACACCGCCCTTTTGAGCATTGTCTATATGTCGGACGGCATCATCGGCGGAGCATCCGTCATTTCCGGGCCCTACACACCGTTCGTGCCGCTGACAGGTGTCGGCGACCAGGTTTATGATGTCGAAGGACTTCGTGGCTCAATACACGATGATGTGCTGGCATTTGAAGGTGCCACAGCCGGTACATATATTTTCCCTGCCCTCGATGGCGGTGCCGGCGACGACTACTTGAGCGGCGCGACCCTCTATTTTGGCGGCGACGGCATTGACCGCATTCATCTCAGCCGTAACGGCAGCGTTGACGTCAACGGCACTGCGTTCGCTGCGCGCAACGAAACAGTTCACCTGCAATACGACCGCGGCATCGACGAGATCGCTTATTTCCACAACGGCGAAGACAAACTCGAAGTTTCCATGTCACAGTTCAAGATTGCTGGAACGATCGCCGCGCCGAATGTCAGCTTCTTGACGACAGACTCCCCGGCCGCCGCCGTCAACGGGCAGAAAACCTTCATCTACGAAATTACCACACACATTTTGTGGTTCGATGCCGACGGCACCGGCACCACGTCGGCCCCCGTTGCGCTGGCCAAGATGTTTACCGGCGCAAACGTCGATCTCACCGACCTCGTGTTCGTCGCCTAACCCCGGCGTTCCTCAACCCGCACCTACTGAAAGGCTCCCTCACCGGGAGCCTTTTTCGTTATGGGCAACTGACAGCAAAGCCTTTTCAAGACAATCTGCAAATTAATGAATATCAATTCATTTCCCAAACTAGGGCAATAGGAAGTAATCCGATTAATTGTTCGGAAAACAAATGACTATATTTTGCTCAATAGAAATAACCGAATAAAAACCAGAAAGCATGCGTTGGCGATGGCAAAAAAATCAAATCATATCCTCGTTGCTGATGATGATCCTATCTACCGCGGCATCGCCCAGGAAACGCTAGAGGCGGCCGGGCACAAAGTTACGATCGCCTGCGATGGCGGCGAAGCGCTGACGCTGCTTGCAGGCGGAACTTTCGACGCTGCCATTATCGATCTGACAATGCCCGTCGCAGACGGCATTACCGTCATCCAAAAACTGCGGCAAGGCAGCCTCAACGCCACGATACCTGTTGTCGTGATCACAGGTCATGATGACGCTCAGGCCGTTGAGCGCGCCTATGAGGCCGGCGCCACATCGTTTCTCACCAAGCCACTGAATTGGATTCTTTTCACGCCGCATATCGAATTCGTTTTGCGCTCCGGCCAAACCGAAAAGGAATTGCGCGAAGCCAGCGCCACGGCTGCATTCCTGAGCGATACCAAAAGCCAGGTTATGTCGGCGCTTGCCCAGGAATTCCAAACGCCGATTAAAACAATCTTCGGGTTCGCCGAATTGTTCCAAAAGGAAGTCTATGGTCCGCTGTCACCGCCGGCCTACAAAGACATGATGGGCGACATCTCGCGTTCGGCCAATACCCTCAACGCGGCACTGCTGAAGGTCATGGATTTTGGCCGGACTTTGACCGAAACTCTTGCTCTCAATACCGAAGCCGTGAAGCTGCGCGAGGCCGTTCTTGATGCCGTTTCGGCTTTGCAACCGGTGGCCCAGCGCCGCAATATCCGCCTTCTGACAGACTGCACGATCGGCGAAGATGCCATGCTGTACGCCGACCGCGCCTTACTGAACCAGGCGCTCCGTGGCGTGATCGACAACGCTATTCGCATGTCGTCTCCGGGCGTGGAAATCGATATTTCGGCCAGCCTTACGGCAGATGGCGGCTTGTCTTTAACGGTCGGTGACCAGGGACCGGCCTATGGCCAAGACTTTTTGCGTGAAATCAACAATCAGCGGCGCGCCGCACCAGTGCACACCGCGCATCAGCAGTCCAACGGCGTCAGCGTCAAGATCGCCAAGGTGCTGGCGGAAGCGCATAAGGGCCAGCTGACGGTGACGTCGGATACGATGCGCGGCAACGAAGTGCGCCTCACGATCCCAAAGACGAAGCCGCCGCTGAAAGCTACTGGCAACGGAACTGGCATCAGCATCGAACCTCCTCAGTCAGACGCTGCGCAATCTACCCCAGATGTAAATTCGGTTGCACGGCTCGCGCGCATCAGCGCTGAACTCGCTCTCGACCAGCGCCTCAAGGACAGATTGGCCGTCAACACCAGCACCCTAAAGGCCGCCGGCCGCTCGGGAGGCAGCCTGTGAGCACTGTCATCATGCCCGTCGAGACGAGCGAAACGACCAATGCGGCACAGCCAAGCATCGACGACCGGGTGAAGCTCACGCTTCTGCAGTTGCTGTTCCAGCAATTGCCACAAGGTCTAGCGGCAACGGCACTGAATGCGTCGTTGATGAGCTATATCCTTTCGGCAGCCGTGCCGGGACCTGCACCCAAAATCTGGCTCGGCGCGATGCTTTTTGTTTGCGTCGCCCGCGCTGCCGCGATCATCAACTTCCGCAACTACGGGCAATTCACGACCGACTATGGCCGCTGGCGCAACGCCTTCGCAATTGGCGCGCTGGCAACCGCTGCCCTATGGGGCCTCTCCGGCGTAGTCCTGTTCCCATCAGCGAGCTACGAGCATCAAGCCTTCATCGGCTTCATCCTTGCCGGCATGGCGGCAGGTGCTGCCGGCTCGATGTCGGCGCACGATAAGATCTTTCGTGCCTATCTGACGTTGACTGTCGCGCCTTACATGATCCGGCTGATGATTGAAGGCTCGACCGTCAACCTGGCGATGGCCGCGATGTGCGCCGCCTTCATCGCCGCGCTCGGCATGTCGGCCAAACGCAACACCGACGCAACGCGTGATGCTTTGCGCTTGCAATTCGTCAATGATGAACTGGCGCATGACCTCGAAAAGACGCTCGCGCGCTATCAATCCGTCAACAACGCCTTGCAAGAGGAAGTCGGCAAGCACCAGCGGACAATGGAGTCCCTTGAGCTGGCAGTCCACGATGCCAAGGCTTCTGTTACGGCAAAATCGCGTTTTCTGGCCAATATGAGCCACGAAATCCGCACCCCCATGAACGGCGTCTTTGGCATGACCGACTTGCTGATGCGGACACAGCTCGATAAGCGCCAGAAGAAACTCGTTGGTACGATCAATGAATCCGCCAAGTCACTGCTGACCATAATCAACGACATTCTCGATCTGTCCCGCATCGAGTCCGGCAAATTCGAACTCGATACGCACGAGTTCAACATGCACGATCTGGTCGAGCGGTCGGTTGAACTGTTCGCTGGTCAGTGCCACAAAAACGGTCTGGAGATTTCGCTTTTTGTCGGCCGCGATGTGCCGTTGTTCGCCAAGGGCGACTCGGGCCGTATCAAGCAAATCATCCTCAATCTGATCGGCAACGCCATCAAGTTCACGAAGTACGGTGAGATTGCTATCCGCGTCACCGCCCTTGAACATGGCGATGACACATCGCGCCTGCGTTTCGAGATCAAAGACACCGGCATCGGCATTGACAAAGCCGTTCTCGACAAACTGTTCCAGCCGTTTGCGCAAGCCGAAACGGATATTGCGCGGCGCTTTGGCGGCACCGGCCTTGGCCTGGCGATTGCACGGCATTTAGCTGAGATGATGGACGGCACCGTTACGCTTCACAGCGAACTCGGCAAAGGCACGCGGGCAACCATCGAGCTGCCGCTGGCACACGGCGCAAAGAACTTCGACGCCGTTGCCGCAGCAGATAAGTCCGTTCTCGACGGCGCCAGAATTCTGGTGATCGACGACCGCGATACCAATCGCGATATCGTTGCCAACTATCTCGAAAGCAGCGCTGCCATCGTATCACTTGCCGAAAGCACCGCCATCGCTTGGCCATTGCTGATCGCAGCCGAGACCAACGGCAAACCCTTCCATGCCGCCGTCGTTGACATGATCATGCCCGACGAAAACGGCTTGGCGTTCGCCCAGCGCGTTAAAGCCCACCCAACCCTGTCACGCTTGCGGATCATCATTGCAACGTCCCTCAACTGGCAAGGCGACGTTACCGCTATCCGCGAAGCCGGCATCGAAGCCGTGCTGACAAAACCCATCCGCCGCGATGATCTCGTCGATGCAGCGGCCCGCGCCGTGACGGGCACCCGGCATCCCGGTTGGCGCTCCAACTTGCCTGAAGAGACGCAACCCAAACCGGCGGAAGGCCGTGCCGACGGCGTCCGCAAACCGATTTCAGCACATATCCTTCTGGCCGAAGACAATCCAGTCAACGTCGAAGTCGCCAAGGAATATCTGAATTGGTTCGGTTGCAAGGTCACTGTTGCCAGTAACGGTCTCGAAGCCGTCGCCGCGATGCGCAGCGCCTTGTTCGATTTGGTGTTCATGGACTGCCAGATGCCGGTGATGGACGGCTTGACCGCGACGCGGCGCATCAGAGCTATGGAAAAGGAGAGCGGCACGCCAACGCTACCGGTAATTGCGCTGACGGCAAACGCATTCGCGGAAGACCGCGCCCGCTGCCTTGATGCCGGCATGAACGATTATCTCAGCAAGCCTTATTCCGAAGATCAGCTTTACAAAATGCTTGAGACTTGGCTTGCAAGAAGTAACACGCATTCCATCAAACGGCTCGTGATCGATAGTACCGACATCGCAATGGCGTCCATTGACCCGGTCAAAACAGCTGAGCTTGTTGAAGTCAAAACCGGAGAGCAAGCGCCGCGAGCCGCAGCCGTTATTTCGCCTGTCGCACGTGCGGCACTCGACGAAACGGTGCTTGAGCCCATGCGCACCAAGCGTCCGGACCTCCTGGTGCGAATAGTCAAAGCCTATATGGCCTATGCGCCAACGGCGATTGCGGACTTGGCGTCAGCAGCGAAAGACGGTGACTTAGAACGTCTTGGCCGTCAGGCGCACAGTTTAAAATCGTCCAGCGCGAATCTCGGCGCCATGGGTCTTTCAGGGCAGTGCCGCGACCTGGAACGGCTGGTTGAATCCGACGACGCTGACGCATGCCGTGTGCTGGCCGCGAAAGTCTGCGCCACGTTCGATGTCGTGCACAAAGCCCTCGACGCTGAAATGGCCATTCTCATTCCGGCTGTTGAAGCGAAGAAGGCTGGATAGACCGGCGTTCGAAATCTCTAAACCGTGTCACTCCAGGACTTTTGGCATGCGCTCGTACGGCGACGCTTGCTCAAAGTCCCCCTCCCCTGGACGGGGAGGGGTTAGGGGTGGGGTGAAGAGCTAGGCGTGACGCTTTTTTCTGATTCAAACAGGCATCAGCACGTCAATCTAAAAGCTTCCACCTGTCTCCCTGCGTTCCCCCCGACCCCTCCCCGCGAAGGGGGAGGGGGTCGCCGACATGGTTCGTTGGCGTCAGAACTCTACCGCGAAAGCAACCAGGACAGCGCGAGCACGGCGAGCGCCAGCACCAGCCCCCATCGGAACAGCCGGCACGTCTTACAATTTACGGCGCGAGGATCGTCGCGCTGCTGCATTATTTCAAATTCCCGCAAAAACGCTGAATGCGCGTGCAGGCGTCCTTCAACGAGTCCGTTGACGCCGCATACGAGACGCGGAACGACGGCGAACCGGCAAATGCCGCGCCGTGGACAACCGCAACGCCTTCTTCTTCAAGCAGCGCGGTGACGAAATCCTCGTCCGTCTTGATCGCCACACCGGCTTTCGACGTCTTGCCAACGCAGCCCTTGATGCTCGGGTAAACGTAGAACGCACCCTGGGGCTTTGGGCAGACGATGCCATTCGCCTGATTCAGCATGCCAACCACCAAATCGCGGCGCTCAACAAAAATGGCGTTGTTCTTAGCGATGAAATCCTGTGGGCCATTCAGCGCTTCGACGCCCGCCCACTGCACAATCGATGACGGGTTCGACGTTGATTGTGATTGCAGTTTGCACATCGCCTTGATCAGCGGCTCCGGACCCGCTGCGTAGCCTAAGCGCCAGCCGGTCATGCAATAGGCTTTCGACAAGCCGTTCATGGTCAGCGTGCGATCATAGAGTTTGGGCTCAACTTCGGCGACGGACGCGAACTTCAGCCCGTCATAAATCAAATGCTCGTACATATCGTCGGTCAAAATCCAAACGTGCGGATGGCGCAACAGCACGTCCGTCAGCCGCTTGATGTCGGCTGCGGAATAGACCGCGCCGGTCGGGTTCGAAGGCGAATTGAACACGAACCATTTCGTCTTCGGTGTGATCGCCTTTTCTAAAACGTCAGGCTGCAGTTTATAGCCATGCTCCAGCGTCGTTTCCGCGAACACCGGTTTGCCGCCGCCGAGAATGACGATATCGGCATACGACACCCAGCACGGCGCCGGCATGATGACTTCATCGCCCGGGTTCAGCGTCGCCAGCAGGGCGTTGTAAAGCACCTGCTTGCCACCAGTGCCGACGGAAACCTGCGACGTCTTATAGTCGAGATGGTTCTCTCTGCTGAACTTGGCGGCGATCGCCGCCTTGAGTTCGGGGATACCATCAACGTCGGTGTATTTGGTCTTGCCCGCATCCAGCGCCTTCTTGGCGGCATCTTTGATATTCTGCGGCGTATCGAAATCGGGTTCGCCCGCAGACAGCGAGACGATATCGCGGCCAGCGGCCTTCAATTGACGGGCCTTGGTCGAGACCGCGATGGTTGCGGACGGTTGGATGCGGTTCAAGCTGTCGGCAATAAAGCCCATGGAACAGTGCCTATGAAAAGGGGCGCCGGTTTTGTTTCGGCCGGTTACATCTCGCATGTGCGAAATGTTCGGCGCGGAACCTACTGAGGGGGGGTGCTCACTTCAAGCCTCCGATAGTCGCACTCCACGATACCAATGAATAATCTGCGACGGAAACCGCTGATTTTCCGCGTTTGCATCCCATCAGAGGGGAAACGGCGCATATGCAGGCAGTGGCACCCATCCGCAACACGCCCTGCGTGTCAGGCGAGGTTCAGGCAAATGCTCCCTCAGCGCCACATTGCTGGCTCATCCTCGCCCTCAACGCACTGTCAACTCTTCATTAAGCACGGGTGCCTAGGACTGCTATTTTACTGGAGGGGACTGATGTTTGACGCCAAGCCTATTTCCAAAATCCAAATTTCCGGGATTGAAGACAACTCAGAAAGTGTTTCCCGCACAAAAGCGCGCAGCGCGCTGATCCGTCCCATACTCGACGCCGCCGGGACATTCGCCATTCTTTGCTTACTTTGCTTGTCGCTCGGATCGTTTCTGGGCGCCGTACCGTCGTCGGCCAGCCCGAACGTCGCGAGCTTTAATACGCTACAGATGGCAACACCGCCGGACGCCATCAAGGCCATAGGCCAATCCGACGTTCGACCGGTGATTGAAATTGCAACGACAAGCTCTCCAGCCAATGCTGACGCAGTCTACCGCCGGACCAGCTTTCAGGCGGCCTGGGTCCTGTTAATGCTCGGCCTCAGCCTCGTTGCAGCTTTGAACATGGCTTTGTTCCGGCATATGCGCAACGCCTACGCTTCGCCCCGGCGCCGGGCCCAAACCGGGGTTAACTTGGATGACGTCCCAAGGAATAATTCAGCTTAAAACCGCCCCGCCGCCATATTTCTCTCGTAAAAGTGATAAGATTACACTTATAGACCCGTGAACCGTTGCCGTTCCTGTCGAGTATAATTCAAAGTCGCAAGAGGGAGAGCGCAATATGGCCGTTCGCACATTCCTGTCCGGTTGGGCTCTGGCGCTCGGCAGCTTGACGGCTATCGGGGCCCTCTCAGCCGGTGGTGTTCTTTCGACCAGCTCTGAAGCTGTTCTGCGCAACAGCTTTTCGACGGCGCTGGAAAATCAGGCGTCATATTCGCAAATTGCCAAGGCCGCTCCCGTTGCTGGCTCTGAGGAGTTTTGGCTGACCGCCAGCCGCAATGACGGCAGTTTGGCCGTGACCAAGGCCGTGTCCGTCGGCGACCACATTGCCCTAACGCTCGGCGGGCAAAACCGTCAGCTCGAAGTCGCTGAAGTCAGCGAATACGCGCCGAAGTTGACCGAGATCGCCACAGGTTCAGGCCCAAGCCATTTTGTTCTGGTGACCGCGCGCGATACCGCCAGCAAGGACGCCCGCTCGATCCGCTTCGTCATGGAAGTTGAGCAGAAGCCGGCAACCGCCATCGGCGCACAGGCCCGCGCGTTGTAGTTGGCCCGCGCGCTGTAAGGTTTTATACTGGCTCACATCAAATATTATTTGTTGCCAAGAGCTTCGGTGCGTAGAGCGCCGAGGAATTTCGGCACGTCGCTCTCGAGTGCAGACCGCACCATGAATCCCGGAACCGGCCCAGACACGCCAATCCGCGTATCGTAGCGCAGACGCGTTCCGGCTCCGCCGCTGAGCGGCTCAAGCCGCCACGACCCTTTCAAGAACCGCAAATTGCCGGACACGCGTTCAAACCGGATTTCTTTGTCTTGCACATAGTCCGAACGGAACACGCTGATCGTCTCCGGCAGCAAGCTCATCCAATTGCTGCGGTGCTCGCGAATATCCCAGACGACGCCCGATCCGCTCGCTGGTCCAAGTTGAAGAACCTTGCAGCTTTTCAAACTGGCCAGAAACTTCGGCGCCCGGGCACAATCGGTCATGACTTGCCAAACGCGATGCGGATTGGTGGCGATATCGATAACAGCCGTAATATGCCCATCGGCTTCACCTGAATCTTCTTCGACCGCCACCAGAGCCTCGCCAGATTTGAGCCGGGACAGCTGATCCGCACTGAGCCCCTCGGCAGCGGCCGCGGTCACTGCCGTCACTGCACAAAAAATCGACAGCAACGCAGACGCTGCGAGGACTTGCCGCCGGAGGGACCTCATCACCACGCCACCTCGCGCTGATCGTGAAAAAATTTGCCGCTCGGCCCGTCATCCGGCAACAGCGCCAGCCAAACGGCCGTCTTGGCGCCGTCTGACGCCAGACGCGGCGCTTCAGCGCCACCCATATCTGTTCGACACCAGCCCGGACACATGGCGTTGATTTTGAGTTTGCCCGTGATGTCAGTAGCCGCCGCTTCGGCGGCGGAAAGTTTGGTGAGAGCGTTCAACGCCGCCTTCGACATCCGGTAGGCTGGAAAGCCCATGCCCATTTCGGCGAGCTGTCCGGCGCGTGACGATAGATTGACGACGCGGCCGTAACCGCGCGCTTTCATGCCGGGCATCACCGCCTGCATCATACGCGCCGGGCCGAGCACGTTCGTCTCCCATGTGCGCCGCGCCGTCTCCGCTGTCATATCCAACAGCGAGGACGTAAACCCGCCCGGCCCGTCGATCAGAATGCCGGCGTTGTTGACAAGAATATCGATTGCGCCGTGCCGCTGCTCAATTTCAGCGCAGGCCCGCGTGATGCTGTCTTCATCTGTAACATCGAGCGCCACGGCTTCAACCGTGCGGCCATCGCCGGTAAGCGCCTTCGCGGCTGCCTCACCCTTTTCAAATTCACGCGCGCCTATGACCACGCGCAGTCCTCGATCCGCCAACTGCTTCGCGATCTCAAAGCCGATGCCGCGATTGCCGCCAGTGACCAGAGCGATACGGGCCACGGATCGGGGGGCCGGTGACCGGAGGGGCGTTGCGGCCATGACCTAAGATCCTCAATTGACGCAACGTGCTGCATACCAGAAACAGAAACGCCGCGGCCGTAATTCATCACGGCTGCGGCGTTCCGCCATTTATGTGAGACGAGGCTATCCGGACGCCAATCTATCCGGACGCCAGGGTCCCCGCCAGCTTTTCCGACACGTAACCGAACACAGCGCCAATGACCATCGAGGCGACGATATTCATGAACGGGCTCGATCCGATACTGGTGCCCAGCGCTTGAGCCTTATCGCCCATCATTAAAGCGAACGCCGCCGTTGAAGCAAACCCGTAAACTGCAGCAGGAATAGCCGACAGCAACGGCACATGCGCCCCAAGGACCATGATCCCGACCGCAAGCCCGACGGCCAACGGAGCTGCAAGCGAACCCATACCGCTGAACATCGGAATCAAAACGCCCAACGCAACGGTCGCCATGACTGCACCCCAGATTCCGGCCAGCAGTGACTTCTGCAAACCGGCTTCTCCACCGCCTTGATTGAAGAAACTGCCCCAGGCAATAAAGGCCGCCCACAGTGACAATCCCATTCCGCCGAGAACCGGGCCGAAGAATAGCCAGGTGATCAAAACGCTGAGTAGTCCGATGACGATTGCAAGTGCTGTTACGAGGTTCATTGTCGTCCTCCTTGAGGATCTTGTTTAGTCCCAAGGGAGAAATCCGCGCGGCGGCGAACGCTCTAGCACTGATCAAAAAATCAGCACCAAAACGCCTGTATGTCCCGACATCTTGGAAGTCCCCCACACAACCCCTAGTAGACTCGCGGCACGTTGTCAGTGCAGCTATCTCGCAGCCGCACAAATTTTGGGCAACATGACACTGCGTTGTGAACTGCGGATTGGACACGTTGCGGCGTGGAGCGGGGCAGCGGTGCGAGAGAGTTCTGGCGCTTTGTTGAGTTTCGCGCGCGCGCTAGAAAATTCTGAAGCTCGGGATTCACGCGCTCTCTATCAGCTTCGTCATCCCCGCGTCGCCGAAGGCGACGATGGCGAAGCCTTCGCAGGCGGGGATCCAGCCAAGCGTCCGTGTCCGTGGGGCACGAAAACTCCGCTCTCTAGTTTGGCGCTTCCGACACGCCAAGGGGCGAGCCGGCCGGAAGCGCCAGTGCCGAAGATTCTTTTCCAACTCGCCGGGGCAGGCTATCCCGCGCGTTTCACGCGCAGGCGCGGGGATGACGGGGTTTAGAGCGCGCGGTGCTCGTGCTCAACCCCACCTAAGCCGGTCCGAGAAAAGTGCGGATGCGCATTGCGGTTTTGGTGGTGTCGCGCGTTTCGCAGTCCCAGATCACCAGTGCCTTCCAACCCAATGCCCGCAGCGCACGGGCGTTGGCGGCGTCGCGCGCTTTATTACGATCGAGCTTTGGCCCCCAATAGCCGGTGTTGGATTTCGGCTCGTGCAGCTTCGTCATCCCGGCGTCGAGCGAGCGACGATGCCGTAGGCGTCGCAGGCCGGGATCCATGCAAGCATCCGTGGGGCACGAAAACTCCGGCGTCAATCGAGCCAAAGGCTCTTTTCCAACCACTGGCTTGACTGGATCCCCGCCGTTCTTCCCGCGCGTTTCACGCGCAGGCGCGGGGATGACGTTTTTCGATTGAGGGCGGTGGAGGGCTTGCTATGGCCGAGGACGTGGACGATCAGTTTGAATTGGGATCGAGAAGTGCGATTAAAACTTTCTTCTCAGGATACATGGCGTTCGCGTGACCGTTTGCCTCTTCTCGCTTCTCGGCGTCCCAGACCGCGATCGCACCTGAAGCGATCGCAAGGAAATCGAGATCATGAAGATCGCAGTAGTGGCCAAGATTGCACATCAAGTCGCTCACGGCACTTGATCTTTCATCGTCCAGGTCCAATCCGGTGTCTTCGCAAAACACAGACAATGCATGCTCAGCCCATTCTGCCCGGTCAGAATTGTTGGGATAGTCGTCAGCGAACTGGCGTGGATCAATCGACATAAGGCCTCCGACATACGAATTACTTCGCCCAGGCGACTGGGAGTTCACAGTAATTCCTAATTGGTCAGCCACATTTACCTCTCCACGCCCTGACGTGGAGAGGATTTCTGGCGGCCAAGATTTAG
>JAYUCQ010000108.1:0-2332 GCA_043740265.1 Hyphomicrobium sp. | reverse complement strand
TGAAAGCCAGGGTGGCTGCCGCCAAGGCCAAAGGCGCGGCTAAAAAAAAAGATGAAGTCCAGGAAGCCCGGCCGCTCTTGAAGGGTACGCAGGTTTCGCCGCAAGACCAGACCGCACCGCCAGCGACTAAGGCCGCCAACCGTTAGCCTAGGGTCTGTCCGGTTTGAGTTAAATCACGGACAGCCCCTAGCTCTTTGCTTTGTCGTGCTTCTTTCCGGAAAACCGGTTCCCATCCCGGCCTTCGCCGGGACAGGCTTTTTCCGGGAGCACTCTAAACAAACAACTCCAGCGATCCACCGTGATACGTGCAGCCGGGCGGTGCCTCGGGCAGTGCGGGTTGGGGCGCGTCCTCTGTCCCGTCTTCTGACGGTTCGTCCAAATCACGGTACCGTTGCGCCGCCCCGGGACTTTCAGCCCGTGAGCCATCGCTCGCATCATTGTCGCTTTCCGGCTCATCGGCCGCTGCTAGCGTAATGCGCGCCTCCGCCGCAGCCGGTGTTGAGATGTCTATCCGGGCAGCAACGGAAAACGCCACGACCGCGCTGAATACCCAGATCTGCGCTGTATTTCGATGCCACATCATTAAATTCTCCTGTGACCGCCGGCCTGAGACCGCAAGTCCACAGCCTAAAACTCCGTGCACAACGCACCACGGCCGCGTTAACGGTTATTATCTACGTCTCGCGATTGTGGCGCTGTTCTTGCTTTCATCACCTGTCATAAACCTGGATTTAAGCATTGAGTAGGACTTTACGATGGCCGCATGTGCGACACCCTCTTGGCATCCCGACGCCGACGCTACGCCGACGCCGCGCGACGTAGCTGCGATGGCTGAAGTGCTGGAAGGGCGGCACGGAACACTTGCGGCCGAGGTTGCGGATTTCTTTGCCGCCTACCACGGCGAAAAAGGTGATGCCGGCCGGGCATGGGCTTGGTGCGGTGTTGCCGAACTCGTGCGCAACCGGGAGCGGGCGCGGCTCGAGCGAAATTGAACGAATGGGATCAACGGGATTTGGGGCCGATGAAGTCCGCGACTGTGCACCGGCTGCACCCGCAAGCGGCAACGGCTGAGCCTGTAGCCCACGACGTTGCAGCATCGTCTCTGCCATTACCGGAACAGTTACCCGATAGCGGCCTGAGCGGCATTGCCGCCAACTTGCTCGCCCAAGCACTGCATGTCTTTTCCTCCGACGGTGAGCGTCAGAAAACCCAGCGCGACGCCATCCTGGCTTTTGCCGTCCGGGTTCTGAGCGCCGGACTTTTGTATCTCTCGCAAATCGTGCTCGCCCGCTGGATGGGCGGATATGAATACGGCATCTACGTTTTCGTCTGGACCTGGGTTCTCGTCCTCGGCGGCATCGCCCATTTCGGCTTGAACACGGCGTCGATGCGCCTTGCTCCCGAATACCGCGAGACGGAGAATTTTGACGGCCTGCGCGGATTGATCCGCGGCGGGCGACTGGCCGCACTTGCCAGCGGAACGGCTGTAGCCTTGGTCGGGCTCACCGCCGTCTATCTGTTTCAAGATCGCATCGAAAATGTTTTTGTATTGCCGATGGCATTGGCAATGGTCTGCATTCCGCTTTACGCCGTCACCGACGTGCAAGACGGAATTGGCCGCGGCAACGCCTGGATGAGCGCGGCGCTGGTGCCGCCCTATGTGCTGCGGCCCTTGCTGCTGCTGGGCACGATGTTCGCAGCCCACACCTACGGCTTAAAGATGAACGCCGCGACCGCCGCCGGAGCCGCGATCGTCGCGACTTGGACGACGGGCATCATCCAAATGTTTCTCATCAACGCTCGCGTTTCCGGGACCATACCCAAGGGACCGCGCACCTACGATTTCAAATTCTGGCTGAAAACGTCGCTGCCACTGGTTGTCATTTCAGCGTCCGAGTTAATGCTGCAGAATACCGACGTGCTGGTGATCTCGCACTTCATGACGCCAATGGATGTCGGCATTTATTTTGCGGCTGGCAAGACGATGGCGCTGATCATGTTCGTACACTACGCCGTCGGCAGTGCAGTGGCGCATAAGTTTGCGGCGCTCAACGCCCGCGGCGACAAGGAAGGCTTGCGTGCGTTTGTGAAAGACGCTGTCAACTGGACGTTCTGGCCGTCGCTTACGGGTGCGGTGATTATTTTGGGCTTAGGCAAGCCGCTGCTGTGGTGCTTTGGCCCGCATTTCGAGACTGGCTATCCGGTGATGTGCATTCTGGTCATCGGATTTCTATTCCGCTCGTCGATGGGCCCGGTTGAATATCTTTTGAACATGCTGGGCGAGCAGGCACTGTGCGCAACAGTTCTCGTTGCGGCTGCTGTTTTGAACGTG
>JAYUCQ010000107.1:0-5736 GCA_043740265.1 Hyphomicrobium sp. | reverse complement strand
GAATAGGACTGCGCCGAACCTGTCGCCGCCGCGGAAAATGCGCGCACACTTAAAATGCTGGCTTGCGGGGCAACGCCGGTAAGTTCCGCCCGGGCGCTGACAATACTGGCGATTGATGTGCCGTGCAGCTCGCCTTCAGGTTTGGTTTCACCCAGCGCATCGAACGCCGCCGTGATTGCACCGCCAAAGGCTGGGTGCGCTTGATCAATCGCGGTGTCGATGATGGCAATCTTGATGCGATTGCCTTGCGCCAATTTGTGCGCCTCATCGAGATGAAGTTTTTGCGGGGCGTATTGCGGTATAGTCATAGGCTTTGAAGCCGATTGGCTGGCGGTGAAAACATAATCGGGTTGCGCCAGCTGTACGCGCGCGTCCAGAGACAATTGTTGGACCACCTCCGCGATCGACCGCGTGTCGGGAATACGGAAACGCACGACGCGCGTGCCGAGCAAGTTCGATGTGTAGAGCGTGTCGCCGTCGAGGCCGAGATCTTGGCTGAGTTCAAAAACCGCATTGGTTGTTGCGTTCGCAGCGAGCGTAATGATGACCTCGCGCGGGCGGACGTTCGCGACAACGGCGCCTGTAATTGCGGACGGAGTTGCGATTGAGCGCGGCGACGGACGCGGCGCGAAAGGTTGCAGAGTGTCCAGCCCGACGACGCGGTCCGGCGGCCGCTGCGACGCGCTCGCTGGGGTCGATGGGCCGCCGAGCGGTCTTGGACCTGAGGGCAGCAGGCCGGGCGGCTCGGACGTATTGCTTTTTGAGCTCGATCCGGGCCGTTGCGGCAAGTGCCGCAGGATTTCGAGAACCGTCACGGCGTCGGGTAGTCCATCGGCCGGGCTCGCCGGTCTGCCGTCACTGCCTGGAGCGTTGGCGCCCGTTGGACCACTGGGTACCGGAAACCCAATCACCGGACCTTTGTTACCGGGTGTGGTTTGTCCATCGCCCTTGGCAATCCCTGGTGCGCTTGCGGGTGTATCGCGCGTTTGCGCTGCAAGGGGGACGGCAACGGCTACGATTCCAAGACCTGCCAGGAGCAAGGCGCGCAAACCCATCATGGCGGATCGTGGCATGCGCGTTCTCATGGAACGGCTGGCGCAGACGACGCAAAGGCTATGAGATCGGCGCGGCTTTTCAATTTCGTCAATGCTGCCTCGGTTTCCGGCCCCGTCAGCACCTTGCCGCTGACACGGACGCGGTACATGCCGCCAGCCTTGGGTCCATCAACGACCACGAAGTTATTGCCGGCCAGAAACGCCGACAGCGTGCTTGCCGGTGCCGCCGGTTGAAACGCAACAAGAGCGAAGGTGCCACTTGCCAGAGCTTCCGGCTTGTTGGCGACGGTGAAGTTCGCAGGATTGGCTTGATTTTTCAAAAGCGATCCAAGGGACAGCGATTGCACCGCAATTAAAACGGCAGCCGCTAAACCCGCATAGGCCAGCTGGCGCGGTGCAAACCCTCCAAGCCACGTTCCCAACCGGTCGACAACCGACGCCTGCACTGAATGCAACCGCGCGCGCGGCGACTTGGCGACGCTGGCGTGCAGGCGGTCGAGGGCTGCACGCGGCGGCGGAATAGATTGATTGTCGGCGAAGACAACGTCGGCTTCGTCGCGCACCAGCGCAATGTGACCGCGAACCTCGGGATGGCTTTCGGCATAGGTGTCAACGCGGGCCTTATCGGACGCGCTGATCTTGCCGGAGACGTACCACGGCAGCAGCGCCGCGATCTCATCAGCCTCGGACAAAATTTCGTTTTCGTTGGGCATCGGCTTGCTCGTCATCATGGCCATCCCCGGTCAACGCCGCGGGCCTTTAAAAGCTCGGACAGCTTTTTGCGCGCATAAAACATCCGGGTTTTCACGGTTGCTTCGGGAATGCCGAGAATTTCTGCAACCTCGGAAATCGACTGTTCCTGATAGTAGACGAGGTCGAGAATTTCGCGGTGCTCCGCGGAGAGCCCTTGCATGGCGGCGCGCATCTGAGCCGCCTTATCGTTTTTCTGCGACGTGACTTCCGGCGTGTCGGCATCGTCCTCGATTTGAGTCGACGTTTCTTCGTCTATGCCTGAAACCTCGCGCCTTTTGCGCAGTGAACTCACCGCCTTGTTGTGGGCAATCGAAATCAGCCACGTCGCCGGCTCGGACCGGCCTTCGTAGCGCGCCGCGCCCTGCCAGACGCTGAGAAAAACTTCGTTCATAAGTTCCTCCGCCACAGCCTCGTTGCGAACAACACGCGTCAGATAACGGAAAACGCGCGTCTGATTGCGAGCAAACAGGCGCTCCAAGGCTTTTGCGTCGCCACCGGCGATGGCCTTGATCAGCGCTCGATCGTCCGACGCGGCTTCCATGGTTCTGTTGCTCTTGGGCAGTAGTCGCGGGCGGAAGTGATAAGGTTCACGAGAACGGTTAATTCGGCCAGATCGTCCAGCGGCAAGCCTCAACTTGCCAGAGAAGCCTGAGCTCTGCCAGAGCCGCATCTTTTTACAAATTATTTTTGACCAAAGTTATCCCCGCCCCCCTGGGCCGGGTGTAAAATCCAAATTGCAGCAACTGAACCTTTGGGCGGGACGCTGCGACCGAAGCCTTACGCGGCATGTTTTGCCGTCAACGCTGGGCCGACAGATTGGGCCGTGAGGCAATGGAGAACGACGATGATTGGTGTTAGGGTTAAGCTCGAAAGATCAGCAGAACAGCGCCTCATCCGTGCTGCAGCAGTCCTGGCGGGAAATTGTATGAAGCGGGCATACTTCCGGGTTGCAGGCGCTACTATCTGCGCGCTGATCGTTGGTTTTGGGGCGGATCTTGCTCCAGCCTGGGCCAATGAGACGAGG
The DNA here is from genome assembly GCA_043740265.1 of Hyphomicrobium sp. Classification (GTDB taxonomy): domain Bacteria; phylum Pseudomonadota; class Alphaproteobacteria; order Rhizobiales; family Hyphomicrobiaceae; genus Hyphomicrobium_B. The sequence continues at coordinate 2,904 of JAYUCQ010000107.1, read as the reverse complement.
GCCGATGAAGCGGCGGTCATCAAGCGCGGCGATGCCGTTGTTACAGGGTTCTCCGGCACCAAGACCGACAAGGACGTGCCGGCGACTGTTCACCCCCTCGACCGCACGTTCATCGATCTCGAAGGGTCTTCGGCACAGATTTTTGATCTATCCGTACTGGGCTCTGGTCCACGCGGCCAAGTCGCGGACGTTCCACCAAAATTGCAGATCAAGGGCAAAGACGTTGGCCAAGTCTTCGGCGTCACGCTGGATGACGGACAGGGTACGCAAGCCCCGAATGCCTACCTGACCTCGACGTCGCTATTCGGGCTCAACCTCGTCACCAAAGATGCCGCCGGCAAAGTCGAGCGTCTCCTCAAAGGAGCTCCCGACGCTTTGTGGATGCCCGGACAGTTCGGCCTCGACAAGGGCGGCACACCGGGCGCGGTTTGGAAGATCGACGGCCGCACAGGCGGCGTATCGCTGTTTTCAAACGTCAAGGTCTACGGCGAAGACAACACCGGCGCCGGCCTCGGCAACATCACGTTCGATGCCAAATCACGGCTGCTGTTCGTCTCTGATCTCGAAGCCGGCATGATCCATTCACTCACACTCGACGGCAAAGAACACGACGTCTTCGATCACGGCGTCAGCGGCCGCAAGGCGCAGGGTCTTGATCCCGTCGCCTTCGATGAAGCGCGGCGCATGGACATCAAGAGCGCGGCATTCGACACGGAGAACCCGGCGACATGGGGTTATGCCGACGTCCGCCGCCGCGTCTTTGGTCTCGCCGTCAACAATGGCCGGCTGTATTATTCTGTCGCTGAAGGCCCAACCGTCTGGTCGGTGTCGATCGACGACGAAGGCGATTTCGGCAACGACGCGCGCATCGAAGTCGAAGTCAAAGATCAGGTATCGGCGATCACCGATATTCTGTTCGACGGTTCGGGCATGATGTTCCTGTCGCAACGTGGCGATGGCATCGGCAGCTACGATTATACCAAGTTTGCAACGGCTCAAAAATCGGCCGTGCTGCGCTATAAATGGGATGACAAGAACGGACGCTGGGCCTCCGTGCCGGATGAATACGCCATCGGTCTGCCGCAAAACTATCGCGGTACTGAGGGCGGTATTGCGTCAAACTATGGCTACGATAAATTCGGCAACATCGACTATGGCAAATGCCGCCAGACACTTTGGACGACCGGCGAGCATCTGCGCGAAGCCAGCGGCGATATCGCCAAGGTCTCGATGGGCGGCGCGAAAATCGTCCACGGCTTGCAGGGCAACTACAAATCGCGCGTACGCCCGGCCAACGAGCCGCCGTTTGAAGCCTGGTTCACCGACTATGACGGCCGCGATGGCGAAGCCGAGGCCTCCGGTCATATCGGTGACGTTGCGATTTACGCCCCGTGCGATCCAGCTCTTTCACCTGAAACTGCGCCGCTGATCTACATCGATCCACCGGTCGACGTGCCGGGCCTGATCATCGACAAGCACTGCTTCCCTGGTGCCATCGGCGGCAAAATCCGCTGTACGATTACGGTCACCAATACGGGTGGCGACGTGCCGGTCGAGGACGTGAAGGTCAAGGACGTGACCAAGGTCATGTTTGGCCCGGCTTCAGGCACTGTTGTGCCCATCGGAGCGTTCGCGCCGTTCAGTCCGGCGATCCTCTGCTCACCAGTGCCGTCGCTGAACTTCGCCTGCACGATCCCTGCCCTGTTGCTTGCGCCTGGGCTGTCGGCTGGGTTCGACGTCTTCATCGACACACATGATCTGGCGCTGACTGGCAACCTCGGCTTCCGCAACTGCGCCTCGATCAATCATCCAAATGGCTGGGGCAAGGCCTGCGCCGAAGGCGGCACCGACATCATCGTCGAAAAGATCGGCCCAAGCTTCTGCCTGCCGGGTGCAACCTGCAAGTTCGGCTTGAAGATCGCCAACGCCGGTACGATGCCGTTCGACGGCGACCTGCTGCTGGCCGACGCGATGTTCGTTGGCGGTGCGGTGACGAATGCGCCAGTGACGGCCGTCAATCCTCCGATCCCGTGCTTGGCTGGAAACACGACGCAGCTACCGTTCACCTGTGTGACGCATGTATCCTTGATGCCGGGCGAAGAACACCTGCATTGGTTTGACGTGACGATGCCGGCTCCTGGCGGATATTGGGCGCACAATTGCTTCGGCGCGCTTGATCCAGCATTGGTTCCTGTCGGACCCGTACCGCCAGGTCTGGGCGGTGGCGGCGCAGGCCCCGGCAATCCGAGCTGTGTCTGGGTGCACGTGCCGGTGCCGCAAGCCAACTTGATCCTGCAAAAGACAGCGCTCAACGGCGGCAAGTGCGACAAGGTCGGTCTCAATCTACACTGCAAGTACGAAATCGCCATCTTCAACCAGGACGCGGTCGCCTTCAATGCGCCGCTGAAAATCCAGGAAACTGTTCCGGCTGGCGCGACGTTGCCACTCGTTTCGCCGCCGTGGGGTTGTGTTGGCGGACCGCCCACATACACCTGCGATACCGGCGGGGCAGTCGTCATTCCGCCGGGCGGCAAGGTTGCGTTCAACGCCACAGTGTCAATCCCGGTCGCAGTCTCGGAAGCCTCGTTCTGCCAAGTCCCGAACACGGCGAAGATCTTGACCCCGGCCGGCGGAGCGGCGCCAAATCTTGACCCAACCGATGACCAATCATCTGCCACCGCCTGGACGCTCGGCCTCTTCTGGGAAGACCCGATCACGCACATTACTTTTGTCATGTGCGATCCGACCAACCTGAAGGTTGAGAAGACCGCCAAAGGCCCTTGCAAGCAAGATGGGGGCACACCGTCGGGTGATGACTTTACCTGCGCGTACGCCGTGACCGTCACCAATACTGGACCCGATCCGTACAAGGGCCCGGTGAAACTCGACGAAAAGTTCGGCGCA
>JAYUCQ010000106.1:0-2340 GCA_043740265.1 Hyphomicrobium sp. | reverse complement strand
TCCTTTTCAGCTCCCCACGCGAGTTGTGCTGACCGGCGCTGAGGGCAATGTGGCTCCAGTGCGCAGTCTGCTTGACGGCGCCATCAAGTCCGAAACAGCAGCTGATTGGGACGCAGCTTTGCGATGGCTTCAGCAAGACGCCGCGCAACTTTCTGAATACATGGGACACCTAGTCGCCTCCGATCCCGCTTATGGCGACCACTGGCAGACAGGAGACCGCCAGCTCAACTTTCGTCCGCCATCGATCGGTTTCTTGCGATCTGTCGCGCGGCGGCAGGACACGATTGCCGTTGTCATCGTCGCCGCTTCGCTCGACGACCAGAGCGCTATCGCATTTTGCCGGTCGATCGCTGATTTCAGTGTTCGCGTTTTATGGGTCACGGAAACAATCTCCCCGTTAGCGATCACGTTTTTGAATGAGCGCACTGCCCACGCCGTGCTGCTAGCGGACGATCCTGATATTGCAGCGAAACTGCCAAGCCTCGTTGAACAGCTGACGGCTGAATATTTCGACCGTTTGACAGCGCCGTTGCAGCCCTTGCTCAACACCGGGGCGACGCAATTTTTTGCAGACCCAGCTGCTCGCCGGCTCGTATGCCAGACAAGGCGTGCGCTTTCAGCAGAGGAATATTACGTTACCTCAGAACCGCCTGGTGTCATGATGATCGGCAAAGCCGGGCTAGCGTTTTTGCTCATTTCCGACGGCGAATACTTACGTGCACAGCAGGAAATTGGGGCCGAGCTACCCGCTCACACAGATCTCTCTGCGTCGCCGCACAGCGCAGGATTCTACGAGGAAAGTACCAGCTTTTCCTGGCATAACTTTGCATGGAACAGCGCTCCGCTGGAAGGCGCGCCGCAGTGGTCCACCGCTCTGGTTCACGAACGCTTTGACAACAGCCACTTGTTCGATGGCGTTCTCGGCCGTAATAACAAGGCCTGAGGCGGGCGATTTAAAGTTGGATGAGCCCCTGCTTGGCGGCAGCGACGATGGCTGTGATCTTCTGGTTCACGCCAAGCTTACGCATCACATTTGAGATGTGGAATTCCACGGTTTTGCTCGAAATGCCCATGATCGTGCCGATTTCTGAATACGACTTGCCATCCTTGCACCAGCGCAAAACTTCCAACTCGCGCGGCGATAACAGCGCGCTCGTTTCTTCACGGCCGCAAATCCGGTGATCGATTTGGCGCAGCCGCGAGCACACCGCAAACGCCAGCGCCGCCAGCTTCCATGCCGTCATGGCAGCAGCTCTGCCCGCAACAATCGCGCGGCGGCTGACATGCAAAACATCTGTGATTTGATTAGCGCCGTGCACGGGCACGATGATGGCGTCGTGCATGCCAAGATCGGCCGCCATCAGTGCAAACTGGCGTTCTGGCGGCGACAAGCGATGGGAGGCGATCGCCGAGCCCCAAGTCTGCGCGCCATCTGAGCGCAACACGAGAGGTGCGAACGGATCAACCCACTTGCGCCCGCTCAAGCCGTTACTGAAGCCCGGCGGCAATTCACTCCAAATTACATCGGTCAGCAAACCGCAATCATAACGCAACAGTTGGAAATTTTCGTAGTGTTGCCGCGCGAGCGACGCGGCAAGCGCGCGTTTGAGCTCGAGCGAGGTTTCCGCACGCGCGAAGGCTTCGAAATCCTCGTCCATATCGGGCACACATAACTCCATCGTCCGGCGCGCAACTCACGTTGGCGAATGCACGCGGAGGTTTTAAAAGCCTTCTATCATGACCACGCAAATCCGCATATTTTCGCCGTCAACGAAGCCGATTTCGGCATAAAAAACTTTTTCATTGTGCTCAAATCCGCTCACCTAGGCGGATGCCTAGTGGCCCGGCTTTCCTCATCTTCTATCCTTGAGACGTTGCAAGTGTATTGCCGCGCGACCGCCCTTGTTATTTTCAAATGTCGCCTCTGAATTGGAGCCTCCGTGCCGCAACACGCATCGCCGAATCTGGCCAACACGGCCGAACTCGCCCGGCCTCCGCTCGCCGGGCCGCTCTATTTCCAGATTCAAGAGCTGATGCGCGCTCGCATCGGCGCCAAGGAATGGTCGGGTGGCCGCTATCTGCCCAACGAAGGCGATTTGGCTAGAGAATACGGCGTCAGCGTCGGAACTATGCGCAAAGCTCTCGATTTATTGGGGCAGCAGAATCTCATCGTCCGCCGGCAGGGCCTGGGCACATACGTCAACGACAACAGCGACAGCAAACGGCAACCGTTTCATCCCTGGTCTTTGGATGGCTCGAGAAAGAGCACGTTCGAGATGGAGGTTTTATCGTCGCGCATGATCCGCCCGTCGGCGTCTCAAATCGCTGAGTTGCGTTTGG
>JAYUCQ010000105.1:0-2341 GCA_043740265.1 Hyphomicrobium sp. | reverse complement strand
AGAGGACCAACTGATCGCGGCCGCCGCAGCTGCGATACCGGCTGATCTGTTGTCGCGATTGATGGCGGCACACAGCCCCGTGACGCGCGGTGCGAAGGCAGGTCGAACCGGCAAAACACATCACTCGAAGCGGCGTGGCCGCCGGGCGGGATCTGAGCGCGGTGAACTCAACAGTGGCGCCCGGATTGATCTCATTGCCACGCTTCGCGCCGCAGCCCCGTGGCAGGTTTTGCGCCGCCGTGAGATGGGTCGCGAAGCTGGCCACGAGACTGACCAGCAGTCTGGCCGCAGCGGCAGAATTGAAATCCGCCGTGAAGACATTCGCGTCATGCGTTTCAAAGTTCCAGCAGAAACGGCAACCATCTTTGTAGTTGATGCATCCGGATCGTCGGCGCTTAATCGCTTGGGCGAAGCCAAGGGTGCCATCGAACTGATGTTGACAGATTGCTACGCGCGCCGGGACAGCGTCGCACTGATTTCATTTCGCGGAAAATCAGCCGAAGTTCTTTTGACACCAACGCGGTCACTGGTGCGTGCCAAACGCAATCTGGCAGCCCTTCCAGGTGGCGGGGGAACGCCGCTCGCGGCAGCCATCGATGCGGCATCGGCTCTCGCAGATAGCGTTCGCCGTCGCGGACAATCGCCGGTCATTGTGTTCCTGACGGACGGGCGCGCCAACGTGGCACGCGATGGCTTGGGCGGTCGCGTCAAGGGTACCGAAGAAGCAATGACGGCTGCGCGCAGCTTTATGACCGCCGGCCACGATGCGCTGTTGATCGATACGTCGCCGCGTCCGAAACCTGAAGCCGCCAATATCGCGGCAGCGATGGGAGCCCGCTATCTGCCTCTGCCCCACGGTGATGCGACCGCAATTTCGACGGCTGTTCGCCGTACCCATCCCGCATGAGTTTAGAGCATCAGCACTGTTCAAGCCGCGCCGGTGCAGCAGCCATCGTTGAAAATACCGATTCACTAGAGCGCAACTGGCCTGATCGCACGGCGAGCAGGTACGTATCGGCCGGTGAGTTTAGCTGGCACGTGCGAATTGTGGGAACCGGGCCGGTGTTGCTACTGGTTCACGGCACCGGGTCATCGTCGCATTCGTGGAACCACTTGGTACCCGATCTGGCGCGCAACTTTACCGTTGTTGCTCCAGACCTGCCTGGACAAGGTTTGAGCCGCAACGCGCCAGGGGCCGCTCATTCGCTGCCGGGAATGTCATCTGAACTTGCAAAGCTGTTAAAAAAACTCGGTCTCGAACCGGCCCTTGCGGTGGGCCACTCGGCCGGCGCGGCGATCCTGATTTCAATGTGCTGCGATGGTGCGATCGCGCCGCGCTCTGTGGTCAGTCTCAACGGAGCGTTGCGGCCATTCGGCGGCGTTGGTGGTCAGGTTTTTGCGCCGCTGGCCAAAGTTCTGGTGCTGAACCCGCTGGTGCCGCGGTTTTTGTCGTGGCGCGCCCGGGATCGCGGCACGGTCGAACGGCTTTTGAAGGAAACCGGGTCGGCATTGTCCGCGGACGACGTCGATTGCTACGTCCGCCTGTTCAAAGATCAAGGCCACGTCGCAGCAACGCTCGGAATGATGGCGCGCTGGGATCTTTTCCCCCTGCAAGCCGCCATGAAGAAATTGCAAACACCCGTGGTTCTGGTAGCAGCGGATGGGGATAAGACAGTAAGTCCGTCGGCCGCCGTAATCGTCCAGCGCATCGTGCCTAATGCCCGTGTGCAGCGCCTTGCAGGCGTCGGGCATCTGGCCCACGAAGAGCGGCCAGAGCTGGTCCTCAAGCTCATTGCCGACGTCGCCCGGGAGACGGGTCTTTCCAAGCTGCATTGAGGCAACTCTCGCGCATGCAGCAGCGGCCGAGAATTTTAGCGGGCAAATTTTTGGGGCGAGCTGAGGATTTAAGTTGCATGAATTGAATTACACGTTTTAATGTCAAGTTATGTGGACACATTGGGCGAGTTCGCAGGCGTTACTGGTCACTGCAAGGGCCAGGGCGCGGGCTGCCACCCCTGGCGGTCTTTCCTCGAAGCGCGACGGGAATAGGGTGGGGACGGATGCCGCGGCCATGGCCTGACATGTCTCAGCTCGCAGAAGCCGACCAGGCAGTTTGCCGGGCCATGTTGCGCACGGGATCGCGAACGTTTTACGCAGCGTCACTTTTATTGCCGCACAGGGTTCGCAATCCCGCAATCGCGCTCTACGCTTTTTGCCGCGAGGCCGACGACATCATCGATGTTGCGGGCGGCTCAACGGCAGCGGTGCTTGGATTGCGCCAGCGCCTTGACCGGGCTTACAGGCAAACACCTGACGCCAATCCGGTTGACCGGGCCTTCGC
>JAYUCQ010000104.1:0-2343 GCA_043740265.1 Hyphomicrobium sp. | reverse complement strand
CTTGGAGTGATCGGCCGCCGCAACATCATCGTCGACGATATTGCCCGGCTCATTGGCCGCGACAGTTTGATCACAGACGAGGACGGCCGCCGTGCCTTCGAAACGGATGCGCTGACCGCTTATCGCCGCCTGCCGATGCTTGTCGTTCTGCCGCGCTCGACAGGGGATGTGTCGAAGGTTCTGCGCTATTGCCACGACAACGGGCTGAAGGTCATCCCGCGCGGAGCTGGAACGTCGTTGTGCGGTGGTGCCCTGCCAGCCGAAGACGCGGTGGTGATCTGCGTTTCCAAACTCAACCGTGTGCTTGACGTCGATTTTGCCAACCGCGTGATGCGGGTTGAATCCGGCATTACGAATTCCGCAATTTCGGCCCGCGTTGCCAGCAACGGTTTTTTTTACGCGCCCGATCCGTCGTCGCAGATCGCCTGCACGCTTGCCGGCAACCTGGCGATGAATTCAGGCGGCGCCCATTGTCTCAAATACGGCGTCACCACCAACAACGTGCTGGGCGTCAAAATGGTGTTGATCGACGGCACGATCATCGACGTCGGCGGCGCCCATTTGGAAGCGCCGGGCTATGATCTCTTGAGTTACATCATCGGCTCGGAAGGCCAGCTCGGCATCATCACGGAAGCCACGGTTCGCATTTTGAAGGCAGCCGAAGGCGCGCGGCCGATGCTCATCGGGTTTGATTCACCGCAAGCGGCGGGTGCCTGCGTCGCCGCCATCATCGCCACCGGCATTGTTCCCGTCGCCATCGAATACATGGACAGGCCCGCCATTCACGTTTGCGAGGCTTTTGCCCAAGCCGGATATCCGCTCGACGTCGAAGCCCTGCTGATTGTCGAGGTCGAAGGCTCCGAAACCGAAATCGGCGTGCTGCTCAATCGCATTGCCGAAATCGCCTATAAGTTCTCGCCGAAAACTGTCGTCATCAGTTCGGACGCCGATCAAAGCGCACGCATATGGGCGGGACGCAAAGCCGCCTTCGGTGCCGTTGGCCGCATCTCCGACTATTACTGCATGGACGGCACAATACCGCTCGGACAGCTGCCGCACGTATTGACCCGCATCGGCCAGATCTGCGACGGCTACGGCTTGAAGGTCGCCAACATTTTCCACGCCGGCGACGGCAATCTGCATCCGCTGATCCTCTACAACGCCAACAATCCGGACGAAGCCGGCAAAGCCGAACTCGCAGGCGCTGAAATTCTCAAATTGTGCGTTGAGGTTGGCGGCTGCCTGACGGGCGAACATGGCGTCGGCATCGAGAAGCGCGATTTGATGACCGTACAATTCACCGAAACCGATTTGGCCGTGCAGATGCGCATTAAAACAGTGTTTGACCCGGGCTGGTTGCTGAACGCCGCCAAAGTCTTCCCGCTAGCGTCAAGCGCCAGCCTTGTCTCCGGATCGACAAATGGAACGACGCAAGGGACGCCGCAAGCCGCATGACATTGTTGACCCGTAACGCGAACACCCGTAACGCCAACAGGAGTGATTTGTGACTGAATTGGTGCGCCCCGCGGCCGAATGGGAATTGCAGACCGTGCTGGCCAAGCTCGCCAAGCAAAGGGTGCCGGTGGAAATCGTCGGCCACGGCGCGCTGCGTAACGCTGGCCGTCCGGCGCAGCAAAGCGTCGTCATCTCGACCGCTTCGCTGCGCGGCATCACGCTCTATGAGCCAACCGAACTCGTCATGTCGGCCCGCGCCGGAACGCCGCTTTTCGAAATCGAAGCGGAGCTGGCGGCGCGCGGGCAAATGTTGCCGTTCGAGCCGGTTGATCTCGGCCCAACGACGGGTGCGCCGGCTGGCGCTCTCTCAATCGGCGGCGTCTTCGCAACCAACATGTCGGGCAGCCGCCGGATTTCGTCCGGCAGTGCGCGCGATCACCTGCTCGGTGTCCGCGCCGTCAACGGTCGCGCCGAACTTTTCAAATCCGGCGGCCGGGTGATGAAAAACGTCACCGGCCTTGATGTTGCGCGCAGCCTGACGGGAAGCTGGGGGACGCTTGCGGTTCTGACCGAAGTCACGTTTAAAGTCGTGCCGCTGCCCGAAGCGATGCTGACACTCGTTTATCCAAATCTGCCTGACGACTTGGCAATTGAAGCCCTGACCACCGCGATGGGAACGCCGTTCGAAGTTTCAGGTGCCGTGCATTTGCCAAGGGGTTCGGCGGCCCGCCTCGGCAACACCAAGCTGAAAGCCATTGGCCAATCCTTGACGCTGCTGCGGCTCGAAAATTTTGCAGCGTCGGTCGCCTACCGCAAAGACAAACTCATTCAAGCGCTCAAAGAGTACGGCAGCCCGTTGGAGCTTGGCTCAGAAGAGAGCTGGGCACT
>JAYUCQ010000103.1:0-2347 GCA_043740265.1 Hyphomicrobium sp. | reverse complement strand
GATTAGCAGTCGCGGCGTTTGCAGCACCGATGCCACCTGTCACGATTGTCGAGGTGTCGCGGTCCGTTGCTTCAGCCGTCCGGCGCGGGGCTGTGTGCGAACGGGGTTCGGGCTGCTCATAGCAACCGGCAATACAGGGCAACGATCCTTCATCAAGCGGCGCTGCGGTGGCGCCAGCTGATGACGAGGGTTCAAGGCTTCCAGCCGGCAAGACGGCCGGCACCACAGCCGCAATATAGACGATCTCGTCTTTGGTTGTCCGGCATCCGGCTTCACACACAACGACGGCCTTATCCGGATTGGCCGTCTGCAGCGGATTTTGCAGCGGAGTGTTACGGCTATTTTCTTCTTTCAGGCGCTCGTTGGCGTCTTTCTGCCAGCGCTCGAAATACGGATCAGCATCAGCGACGATGATGCTGGTCTCAACCGGTTTGGCGGCGGCCCCGGACTCCGGTTTGGCGGCAGGCGGGGCAGACGCTGTAAAGGCATGCTGGAAATAGTCACGGCCTTCGGACATACGCGCATCTGCCGCGGACAGGAATGCCATAAACGATTGCGCGTCACCGGCCGCCTTTTCGAGCGCCACGATGGGGCGAATGGCAGTCTTTGCGTCCAGTTGACCGGCGAAGGCGGGTGCGGCGCAGGCGATAGCCACCAGCGACACCGCAACGCGCGCACCATTCTTGGCAGCGGCATCGATTTTCGAGGAACTGGGAAACATCAAATGAACCACCACTCAACCACTGAGCATCGCAATTTTATTTCGTGTGCCGGAACCATGCGGACTCGGGCGTTTCAGCGTTGAGCACTTTGACGTTGCGGTAATCCGTTCCAGGTATCGCCTTCGGCGGCTCTAGGGACGCCTGGCGTTGCGTATTGCGGCTAACGCGGCTTGGGATTTCCGAGTCTGTCAGCGGCTTCAAGGTGGCAACGACGCTTGCCTTTGAAGGCTGTGCCTCGGGCTTCGCCGTTTCGGTGGCGGCAGTAATTGCGGATTTTGCCGTGGCTTCGAGCGTAATGCCGTAATAGCCAGCGATGCAGGGATCGGAATGCTTTTTGGCTTCGAGATCCTCGGCCGCGACATAGACAACGGTATCCGGCCCGCACAGGTAGGCGTCATCGGCGCGCACGGGCGCGCTCAATGCCGACAACACAAAAGTGGACGCGGTGACTGCAAAACCCGCGCTGACACGCCAAGACATGGCCAATACCCTCAACACGACGGAGAACCCGGGTGTCACGATATGGGACAGTCATTGATAAAGCGTTGACCGGACCGGCGATCCGGCGCCCGGCCTTAAAATCCTAGTGAGCGTTCGGCGGATAGCGCCAGAACGGTCCGCTGGTGGTTTCAACCTTCTGCAGAATGGGTATCCGCTTGTCGGGCGGACGCTCGCCCGTTAGCAGCAAAAGAGCGATATCGTTCAGCAGCGTCTTGTTCTCGGCATAGCCGGAATGGTTGAGCCCGAGGCTGTCGGTCGAGACGGCCGTGACATCGATTGTATCGACACCTGGGATAATCAATGGGCCCGAGGCCGGAACGTCGCCAGCGCGCGGGACGCCGCCCCAGAACCGGGCCGAATACCCAAGCGCCCGATCGTTCGACGCCGCGTAGAGCGTTACGCCCTTGGCGAAATTGGTGATCTCCTGGGCGATGTTTATGAACTTGTCACGGTCAACGTCGGGGGCTGCCAGGATGACTTGGCTGATGACGACGCCTTTAGGCACTTGGGTTTTGATGCGCTCTAAAACCCGCATCAAGAGTTCGTTGCCCATCGAGTGGGCGATGAGGCTGATCGACGTAGCACCGCTTTCCTTGATGACGATGTTCAAGAACTCCGCCAGTTGCGGTTCGGACTGTTCGACGCTGCCGCGGTCGTAGGTGTAGCTCGCGACCTTGCCACCCGACGGCCAGCTGTAGACGAACGGCACGCCGTCGAATTTGAGATCGTAGGCAATCTGCGCCGTGCGATAGATAGCGGCATCAAACGAAGTATTGAAGCCGTGCACGAAGACGAAGGCGTGATCTTTGAAGCTTGCCGACTTGGCTAGACGCTCTTTGACGTAGGCGAGCATCTGCTCTTTGGTGAGCGCGGATATTTCCTGCATCGTGAAATGCTGGTTGGGATCTTCCTTCTCCTCATAGATTTTGTATTTGAAGTACGGGAGTTCGACGACCCAAGGCCGCTCGATATTTGGAACTTTGTGGCTCGTTGGGACGGTCACCAGGGCGCGGCCGAGTTGCAGTTTGTGGCTGCGATCGGCACCGAATTGCAGACGTTTCGGATCGGGCTCGACGCTGCGGTCGGTGCCGTAGAAGATAGGCACGATGTCGAAGGCTTTCGGT
>JAYUCQ010000102.1:0-2351 GCA_043740265.1 Hyphomicrobium sp. | reverse complement strand
AGATGCTGCAGACGATCCGCGGCGTCTATGAGCGCTATGGCTTCGACGCGCTGGAAACGCCGGCGCTTGAATACACCGACGCGCTCGGCAAGTTTTTGCCGGATCAAGACCGCCCCAACGCTGGCGTATTCTCGTTCCAGGACGAGGATGAGCAATGGATGAGCCTGCGCTATGATTTGACAGCGCCGCTCGCCCGCTACGTGGCGCAGAATTTCGATCGTCTGCCAAAGCCGTTCCGCCGCTATGCGTTCGGCAATGTCTATCGCAACGAGAAGCCGGGCCCGGGGCGCTTCCGCCAGTTCATGCAGTTCGATGCCGATACGGTTGGCACGGAGTCCGTCGCCGCCGACGCCGAGATGTGCATGCTAGCGGCCGATACGCTGGAAGCGCTCGGGCTTGAGGGCAAGTACGTCATCAAGGTGAATAGTCGACTTTTACTCGACGGAATCATGGAAGCCCTCGACCTTGGGGGCGACGCAATTGCTTCGCGTCGTCTGATCGTGTTGCGCGCACTTGATAAGTGGGATCGTCTTGGCTCCGATGGCGTCAGGCTGCTATTGACCAAAGGCCGCAGAGATGACAGCGGCGATTTCACGCCGGGTGCAGGCCTGACCGACTTTAACGCCGACCTGTTGCTGAGGCTGCTGAGCTTGAGGTCAGGATTGGTCGAATTTAGTGAAGCATGGAAGACCCAAGTCAATCCTGTCGTAAACATCAAAAATCGCGAAAACTTCGACGTCGAAGTTAAGCTGTCCGACGCCTACGCTATATTGCTCGACCGCCAAGAATTGAAGCCTGCACCTTCTCTTGCTGCCGCGGGAGCGCAACTCACTGAATTCGCAAAGTTGATAGTCGATGCAGGGTATGGCGATGGCCGAGTTGTAATTGACCCGTCTGTTATCCGCGGCCTCGAGTACTACACCGGCCCCGTCTTCGAAGCCGAGTTGACGTTTGAGGTCAAAGGCGACGACGGCAATCCTGTGCGCTTCGGCTCCGTCGGCGGCGGCGGACGCTATGATAACCTCGTTGCCCGCTTCACCGGTCAAAAAGTTCCCGCAACCGGTTTCTCGATCGGCGTCTCGCGCCTGCAGGCAGCCCTCGCGCTCATTGGTGCCAAGCCCGCGCCTGCGCTTGGCCCTGTCGTCGTTCTTGTCATGGATAAAGCCGAAATCGCCAGCTATCAGAAAATGGTGCAACAGCTTCGCGCAGCCAACATCCGCGCTGAAATGTACCTCGGCTCCTCCGGCATGAAAGCGCAGGTCAAGTACGCCGACAAGCGCAACGCGCCGTGCGTCATCATCCAAGGTTCCGACGAACGGTCGAAGGGTGAAGTCACGATCAAGGACCTGATCGAAGGCGCAAAGGCGGCAGCGGCCATCAAAGACAACAAGGAATGGAAAGCTGCCCGCCCGGCACAGATTACGGTTCCGGAAGCCAACCTCATCGACGAAGTCCGCAAAATCATCGCCCTGCATTCAATCGGGCCCACGAGTTGATCCGCATGATACTTGCACCTGGGAGACTCGAAGCGCGCAACATGTTCCACTCTGTCCCCCTCCCCCTACGCGGGGAGGGGTTAGGGGTGGGGGGATTGCGCGTGCGTTGTGCTCGTAGTCAACACTCGATATTTCCAGCGACGATCTCATTTGAAGTGATGCAATCCGGCCAGCTCTTCACCCCACCCCTGGCCCCTCCCCGCACCGATGCGGAGCATCGCTACGCGATGTGGGGGGAGGGGGGACGTGCCCCGTTATCGAAAGCTGTGCGCGCGTTGCGATCAGAGGTTGGATATGCCCGCTGAATCGACGCAACAGTTCGCAGCCCTTGAGGCTCAGGCGCAGGTCCTGATGCCGGTCTTTACCAAGGCCGGGCACGAATTCGTCGCGCCCGCCGTCATCCAACCGGCTGACGTGTTCCTCGACGTCATCGGCGAAAATCTCCGCGCCCGCACCTACGTCTTCAATGATCCCGACGGCGCCGAACTCTGCCTGCGTCCCGATCTGACGGTGCCAACGTGCCGCCTGCACATTGCCCGAAATGGCAATCCTGCGGCGGCTGCAAAGTATTGCTACAACGGCTCGGCGTTCCGCTTTCAGCCACAAGGTGCGGACGACGCCCACCCGCGCGAATTCCGTCAAGCCGGCATCGAACGCTTTGGCGATGCCAACCGCGAAGCTGCGGAAGCTGAAACCATCGCGCTCATTGTCAAAGCACTGGAAGCGGCGGGCCTTAAAAACTGGTCTTTGCACATCGGCGACCTCGGTCTCTTTCGCGCCGTGCTCAATGCCGTGCAGTTGCCGGGGCGCTGGCAAAAGCACCTCAACGATGCGTTTTGGCGACCGGATGCTTTT
>JAYUCQ010000101.1:0-5775 GCA_043740265.1 Hyphomicrobium sp. | reverse complement strand
GAGAAGTGGAGGGCTTCTGTTGCCCGGTGCCCTCCGGACCGCGCCTTAGTCCTGCTAGGGAGTAAGGGCTTCAGTGTTTAGGTAACTCGCACCGCATTAAGCAGCGAGAGCAACCTCAGCATAGTTGTCATTTGCAACTACTCTGAATGACCCGATAACGGCGGTATCATGCCGGGCAAAAGCTAAGTCCTTTACACGTTCGTCGATCCTAGTTCGCCCCCATAAGTGCTGCGCCTTCCGGCCGGCTCCCGGAACGGGTGTCGGAAGGCGCAACGTAAAATGGTGGAGGCGCCGGGTACCGCCCCCGGGTCCGAACCGCTTATTACGACCGCGTTTATCGCCATAGCCGGACGAATCCAGCCAGCTCAATATAGGGCTCATTGTGCTCAAAAAAAAGCGTTTAGCTGCGTGAAAACACTGCGGCACGGCCGCCGATGTATCTGGCTTGCCGTTTCCTGCGTATTGGTGGTGGCGAAAATGAGCTTAGGCTAATCACTTGGACACCAAAACGGAGCCGTTGTGAGCGCAGCCGGACTGAGGCACGTTGATCCAGAGAATGCAGCAAACGGCGGCGTTTTACGTCGGTCGTGGCGGCAGGCGATCGCCGTTCTGGCCTCGGGTCTTGGCATTCTTGCCGCCGCGACGCTGGCTGGCTCGGAGGTCGCAACTCTATTCGACGCCTGGGTCGATATCGACACGCCCCGGGCCTACTCGGCCGGCACGCTGGAGTCGTTCTCCACGGCCCGGCTCGGTGTCTTTCTAGCAACATTTCAAATCACAGCTCTGGCGCTGACGTTGCTGCTGGCGCGCGCCTTTGACCGCAGCCCGATACAACTCATGGCGCTGCGGATGCCGCCAGGCGGGTTGGCTGACGTCGCCAAATTCGTGCTGGCGCTGATCGTTCTGGCAGCCGGCTATGCGTCGGCGGTATTTGCCGTTGATCACGGCGCGCTGCTCGGCGACGTCAAGCCATTCGCGGCAATGATGCGGTCGGGAACGTGGTGGATCGTGCTTCTTGCCGCAGCCGTCGGGGCGCCCATCGCGGAAGAAACCCTGTTTCGCGGCTTGATCTACGGCGTCTTGCGGGCGTCACCCGTTGGCCAGCTGGGCGCAGCCCTCGTCACCGCGTTCGTTTGGGCGTCCGTTCATGCCCAATATTCGGTCTACGGCCTTGGAGCGATTTTTCTGATCGGCCTCTATCTCGCCTGGGTGCGCGAGAAAACAGGTAGCATCGTTGCGCCTATGCTGTGCCACGGCGTCTACAACGGCTCGATTGTGCTGGCGCTGATGCTTGCGCCGGAGGCCATGTTTCAGGCGGTTTGAGACAGCCGCGGGAATCGAGGTAAGAAGCACCCCTATGGACCAATACCTCGAACTCCTGCGCCGCGTCCGCTTTGACGGCGTCAAGAAAACCGACCGCACGGGCACGGGAACGACCAGCGTTTTCGGCCACCAGATGCGGTTCGACCTGTCAAAAGGCTTTCCCCTTGTAACGACAAAGAAGCTGCATCTGAAATCCATCATTCACGAGCTGATCTGGTTTCTGGCCGGCGATACCAACATCAAATATCTGAATGAAAACGGCGTCGGCATCTGGGACGAGTGGGCGGACGCAAACGGCGATCTGGGACCCGTTTACGGCAAGCAATGGCGCAGTTGGGCGGCTCCGGACGCGGGCGAAGGCCCGCAAATGTCAGAAGCCACCCGCACAATCGATCAGATATCTGACGTCCTCGCGACCTTGAAACGCGATCCGGATTCGCGCCGCATCATCGTCTCAGCCTGGAACCCGGCCGACATACCGAAGATGGCGTTGGCACCCTGCCACTGCCTGTTTCAGTTCTACGTCGCCGATGGGAAACTCTCCTGCCAGCTCTATCAACGTTCTGCGGACGTGTTCCTCGGCGTGCCGTTCAACATTGCCAGCTATGCGCTGCTGACGATGATGATGGCGCAGGTGACCGGACTAAAGCCGGGCGACTTCGTGCATACGTTTGGCGATGCACATCTCTATTCCAACCACGTCGAGCAGGCGGATTTGCAGTTATCGCGGACACCCAAGCCGTTGCCGGTGATGCGGATCAAAGATCGCGGTCAGTCAATCTTCGACTTCAAATTCGAGGACTTCCTTGTCGAAGGCTACGACCCCTGGCCGCTCATCAAGGCACCTATTGCGGTTTAGAGATACCGTCCCCTCTCCCCATTTCAAGCGCAGGGAAATGGGGAGAGGGAGCAGCGCGTTCGCTCGTTTGTTTTCAACAGCTAGCGCACGATGCTCCTGCGGTTGTGCTTTCGCGGCCCTTTACAACCGTCCGGCCATCCTTCTACTGATCTATGGCATGGGGTAGCGGATGCTGCGGGGGTGTGATGCGGTTCGTTTTAGGTTTTGCGGCATTGGCCGCCGGGATTACTAGCGCGGGGTGCGCGTCGATTACCAAGGGCACCAATCAGTCCGTTGCCTTGGACACGCCCGGCGTGCCGGGTGCCACCTGCACACTCACATCAGAAGCCATCGGCACCAAGGTCGTGCAAACGCCGGTATCGATAGTGCTCGACAAGAGCCAGCACAACATCACTGTCAGTTGTAAAAAGGAATGTTACCAAGACGCCGTCGGTCTCATTCCAACGTCAACGGAAACCATGGCCGCTGGTAACGTCATCGCAGGTGGTGTCGTCGGGTTGGCCGTCGACGCGGCGACAGGCGCTATGAACAAATATAACGACAGCAATCAGATTGCGATGATACCAATTCAGGGCTGCAAGCCGGGCGGCATGGCCGGAGACGCAGGTGCTACCGGTTCAATAGGCGCGGCCAACACATCGTCTCCAGCGGCTAAGACCGCGGTGAAGGGCAAAGCGGAGAAGCACCTTTAACGTGATCCTCTCACTCATCGTAGCGGTCGCAGAAAATGGCGTCATAGGCCGCGACGGCGGGTTGCCGTGGCGCTTGTCGTCCGACCTCAAAACCTTTCGCCGGTTGACGATGGGCAAGCCCATGATCATGGGGCGGCGCACATACGAATCCATCGGCAAACCGCTCGACGGCCGCGACAACATCGTCGTCACCCGCGATCCGTTTTTTGCAGCGGCGGGCTTCTCGGCGTGTGCGTCCGTCAGCGAAGCCTTAACGCTGGCCCGGGTTCTGGCCACCACGCGCGGCGCTGACGAAATTATGGTCATCGGCGGGGCGGCCATTTATGACGCCGTCCTGGCGCAAGCCGATCGCATCTATTTTACGCAAGTTCACGCCAAGCCAGACGGCGACCGGCACTTTCCCGCCCCAGACGCTAAGGCCTGGACCGAAGTCAGCCGCGAGGCGTTGCCCAAAGGCGACCGCGATGATTTTGCCTCAACGCTTATCGTCTATGAGCGCCGGATTGATGCCCGTTAAGGCTATCGCCCCCTTGAACAATTGCACATCCGGCCCAATCTCATAACCGAGTCAAAGACAGAATTTGCGCGGGAGAGACCCCTGCCCTATAAGCACCGCTGGAGCGCCGTTTTTCGTGTCGCTGCACATCGAATTCCGACCAAAACGCTGGCGCCGGCGCATTCTCGCGAGCCCCGGCAATGACAGTTTTTCAGAAATGATCGAACCTAAGAGGCGCTCAATTTATGCCGTGGAGTAATCAGGGCGGTGGCGGCCGCAAACCGGGCGGCAACGGCGGCGGTCCGTGGGGCAGCGGCCCGGGCGGCGGTGGCGGCGGCAAAGAACCGCCTGACCTCGATGAAATTCTGCGGCGTGGCCAAGACCGCATGAAGCGCGTCATGCGTGGAGGCGGTGGTGGCGGCGGACCAGGCGGCATAGGCTTCGAGGGCGGCATTCCGAAGTCGTTCCTGTTTCTCCTCGGCCTGTTGATGCTGGCCGCCGTTGGCTTCTACGGCTTCTTTTATCGCGTCAATCCCGACGAGCAGGGCATCGTTATGCGCTTCGGGAAGTTTGATCGATGGGAAGGCGCCGGACTGCATCCGCGCTTGCCGTATCCTCTCGAAGAGGTTCTGAGACCCAAAGTCACGCTCCAGCGTACAATCGAAGTCGGCGCTGGCGGCTCCGGCCGTGGCGGCACCGGCGGACCCGATAGCGGCTTGATGCTAACAGGGGACGGCAGCGTCGTGGATGTCCGTTTCGTCGTGTTCTGGCGCATCAGTCCGGAAACGGATGCCAAGTCTTCGCAAACCGGTGTCGAGCAATTCCTTTTCAACATCGCGCAGCCTGAGACGACCGTTAAGGAAGTGGCCGAAAGCGCCATGCGAGAAGTCGTCGGCCAGTCGGCGTTGCAGCCGCTGCTGACGGGTGGCCGCCAGAAGGCGCAGGACGACGCGCAAAAGCTGATGCAAACGATCCTGAATTCCTATGGTGCCGGCATTAAGATTGACCAGGTTCAGTTGAAAGAGGTCGATCCGCCCGGCGAAGTCATCGGCGCGTTCCGTGATGTGGCCGCAGCCGGTCAGGAGCGCGAGACATCGATCAAACAAGCGCACACCTATGCCGACCAGAAGGTGCCTGTCGCCAAAGGCGAAGCCGATCGCATCATCGCAGGTGCCGAAGGTTTCCGCGATCAGACAATCGCCGAGGCGACCGGTCAGGCTGCGCGGTTTTTGAAAGTTTACGACGAATACAAAAAATCACCCGACGTAACCCGCCAGCGCCTGTTCATTGAAATGCAGGAAAAAGTGCTGTCCGGGGCCGATAAGATCATTTTGGATCAGAAAAGCGGAGGCGGGCAAGGCGTCGTTCCTTACCTGCCGCTCGATCAAATCATGAAGCGTAAGACCGACGGAGGGCAGCCATGATGCGCGCCTTTTTCACATTCCTATTGTCAATCCTCGGCCTTGCGGCCTTGGCGCTCTACGCGTCAGCATTCGTCGTCCGCCAAAACGAGCAAGCACTCGTGTTGCGCATCGGCAAGCCGCAGCAGGTCATTCAGACACCGGGGCTCTACTGGAAAGTTCCAGGCTTCGATACAGTTGACTATTTCGACAAGCGCATTCTCGATCTCGACACCTCGGAGCAGGAAGTCTCTGCCTCCGACCAGCAGCGCTTGATCGTCACTGCCTATGCGCGTTACCGCATCACTGACCCACTGAAGTTTTATCAGAACGTCAGAGACGAAGATCGCGTCCGGCAAATTGTCGGGCCGCTGATCGAATCTGAAATTCGCGGTGTCCTTGGGCAAGCAACGCTGATGGATATCGTTAAAGACAAGCGTGAAAGCCTGATGAAGACCATCGCATCGAAGGTAAACAAGGAAGGCAAAGACTTCGGCCTTGAAGTCGTTGACGTGCGCATCAAGCGCGCCGACTTGCCGCAAGCCAACTTGAAGCAAGTCTACGCCCGCATGACCGCTGACCGCGTTCGTGAGGCAACCGAGCTCAGAGCCCAGGGTGAAGCCGAGCGCAACAGAATTCAGGCCGACGCCGACCGTCAGGTCACGGTTATCAAAGCCGACGCGACGCAAAAGTCCGACCAGATCCGCGGCGACGGCGAGGCGGCTCGAACCGGCATTTTCGCTGAAGCTTTCAATCGCGACCCAGAGTTCTTTGCCTTCTACCGTTCGATGCAGGCCTACACCGAAGCCATCAAGCCCAGCGAAACGCGGATGCTGCTGTCACCTGACAGCGAATTCTTCCGCTATTTCCAGGACCCGATGGGCGGCAAAGGCAAGTCGCCGGTAGCGCCTGCGCGATGAACGATCTGGTCGCTGGTTTTGGCATAGCGCTGGTGCTGGAGGGCTTGCTCTGGGCGCTGGCCCCGGAGACGGCGCGCCGCATGAT
>JAYUCQ010000100.1:0-2357 GCA_043740265.1 Hyphomicrobium sp. | reverse complement strand
CGGCAAAATTGCTAATCGCAATATGCTGCCAAGTTAGCAGGTTGGGCGATACGGTCATGTCGCTAGCGGCGGCGGCCATCCCCAGCCAGCCAGCATTTGATCACGATCACGTGATCTTTTTCGCTTGGCAGGTCTTCGCCGCGTTAACAATTGGCTGCAATCGACAACAACCTCAAAAACCTAGGATTTTGCAGTTCCACGCAGTCGTCGCGGATCATACTACTGCCACAAAACGAATGAACGTTCTTCTTGACTGCGCCTTAATTGTGGTCCAAAAAAAACGATCATTCGTTTTGTAGTTTACGATTGCAGGTTAAGAGGCACGATGCCGAGGTTAAAACCAGATACTCAGCGGGCACGCCGGGATCACATCCTCGACGCTGCGTTGCGGTGCTTCGCACGCAGCGGATTCCACGCCACCACCATGCAGGACATTTGCAAGGAAGCCGTCGTCAGTCCGGGCGCGGTCTATGTGTACTTCGCGTCCAAAGAAGACCTGATCGCGGGCTTATGTGAGCGTGACCGCAATGAATTCGCGGAACACTTTTCGCAACTCGCCGCCGCGCCCGACTTTCTCAAAGCCCTGCAATCGATCGGCGAATATTATTTCATCGAGATGTCGCCGGACCGTCAGCGTTTTGTTGTCGAGATGGGTGTTGAATCAACCCGCAACCCGCGTATCGCTGAAATTTTCATGAGCGTCGATAAGTACTGCTGCGACAGCTTTGAAGCCTTGTTCCAGCGTCTGAAAGACGAAGGCCGCATCGCCCCACGAGTCGACATTCCAACACTAGCGAAAGTTTTCAACGTCATGGGAGATGGCATGTTCTGGCGCCGTGCCATTGAACCTGGATTTGACGCACGAGCCGTTCTGCCCGTCATCACCGAACTCGTCGGCACGATGATGAACCCAATTGATGTGAGCCCGCCGGGAGAACGTAGCGTACGTCACTTGAAGGCGGGGGCGGGCGTATGAATCGCAAAACCATGACTGCGGTCGCAATCGCCACCATCGCAATCGCCGCGACCGCTTACAAAATGAAGCACGCGGTACCAGTAAACGGGAAGAGCGAAAGCCAGGCAGCGCAGATCGACGCTGCTCCAATCATTACGGTCGTCAAAGCCGCCCCTGCGGATTTCCGCGAGACCGTTCTGGTTTCGGGATCACTGGTGGCGCGCGAAGAAATTATGGTGGCACCTGAAATCGAGGGGCTGCGCGTGGTTGAATTGTTTGCCGACGAAGGCAGCAGCGTCAAAAAGGGCCAAGTGCTGGCGCGCCTCGTCGCAGAACAGCTCGACGCTCTGATGGCGCAGAACGATGCGTCGCTGGCGCGTACTGAGGCTGGCATTGCCCAAGCCAAAAGCGGCATCGTTCAAGCTGAAGCCCGCGCCAAAGAGGCCAAGGCGCAACTCGAACGTGCTGAACCTTTGAAAAAATCCGGATATCTTTCGGGCTCAACCTTCGACCAGCGCGAGAGCGCTGCAAGCACAGCCGCATCGCAAGTCATTGCGGCCACTGATGCCTTAAAATCAGCAGAAGCCGAAAAAGCTCAAGCCGAAGCCCAACGCCGCGAATTGAATTGGCGGCGCAGCAACACCGAAGTCAAAGCCCCTGCCGATGGGGTCGTCAGCCGCCGCAACGCTCGCATTGGCGCCATGGCGACTGCCGTTGGCGACCCGATGTTCCGCATCATCGCCAACAGCGAAGTTGAACTCGACGCCGAAGTTGTCGAGACCGATTTGGTGAAAGTTAAAGACGGGCAGAAGGTGCACGTCAGTGCGGCTGGCAGCGACGACGTACAAGGTACGGTGCGCCTTGTCTCACCGGAAGTCGATAAGACGACGCGCCTCGGCCGGGTCCGCGTTTTTCTCGGCAGCCGCCCAGACTTGAAGATCGGCGCGTTTGCGCGCGGCACGATTGAAACCAAGCAAAGCCATGGCATCGGATTGCCGGCAACGGCTGTGAACCACGGCCTCGACGGACCGCACGTGCAACTTGTCAAAGATGACGTCGTCGAACGGCGCGCAGTAAAAACGGGCCTTTCGTCCGGCGGATTAATCGAAATTCTCGACGGTATAACGATTGAGGACGTGGTCGTCGCCCGCGCCGGCACGTTCCTGCGCGAAGGCGACAAGATCCGTCCGGCAGTTCCCGGCAGCAAGATCAGCGAGGCGAAGTGATGCGTATCAATTTCTCCGCCTGGGCTATCCGCAATCCGGTTCCACCGATTTTGCTGTTCGTCGTTCTGTGCATGCTCGGCATCATCAGCTTCATGCGGCTGCCGGTGACGAAATTTCCAAACATCGACATCCCGGTCATTCTGATTTCCGTGACTCAGGGCGGCGCGACGCCGGCG
>JAYUCQ010000099.1:0-2361 GCA_043740265.1 Hyphomicrobium sp. | reverse complement strand
CAAGTGATCCAAACCGCTCTTCTAATGTCGTTTCCGGTCGCGATGGCTTTTGCCGCAGCCAATGATCTCTTCACGATGACGATTTCCAACAAGATTTCTCTGGCTCTGATCGCACTCTTCGTTCCAGCCGCGTTTGTGGCCGGTCTCGATTACCAGACGATGGCGGAACATGCCGGCGTCGGCGCTGCGGTGTTGGTGTTTGGATTTGTGTTGTTCCAGTTCGGTCTGCTCGGCGGTGGCGACGCGAAACTTATGGCGGTGGGTTCGCTCTGGATGGGATTGAGCCACGTTATGCCTTTCATGCTCAACGTGACGGTTTTCGGCGGCATTCTCGCTATCGCTATTTTGGCTTATCGCCGGTTGATCCCCGTCAATGCCGATGTTTTGCCAACTTGGGCGATCCGTTTGCACCGCGAGGGAACCGGCATCCCCTACGGCATCGCAATTGCGGCTTCAGCGCTTTGCCTCTATCCACAAACGGCCTGGTTCCACGCCCTGCCGGTTTGATTTTCCGTTGCGACAGCCGCGTTTTTGCAAGGGTGCAGCCGAAAGGCCTGCGCCCTTTTTCTCTTTACCGGGAGCATCAGGCCAGATCAGTCCAAAGAGCTGATCATTTCGATACGGCAATTAACCTGACATTGACCTTTCTCAACCAATCTCACATCGAGGAAGTTCTTTTGAAGGGACGTAGAGACCGTTATGAAGCGCGCCCAAGTCATTGCTCTGGCGGTCGCAGGCCTTGCTGGTCTGGGTGCCGCATTCTTCATCAGCACCTTGGTGCAGCCGCCGCCCGCGCCTGTTGTTGAAACGAGAGAAGTCAACACAGTTGAAGTTCTCGTCGCGGCGTCGGAAATTGCCATCGGCCAAACGGTCAACGAAGGATCGTTCCGGTGGCTGGCATGGCCAACGGAAGCTGCCGCGCGCGGCTATATTACCAAACAAAACGGCGGCGCAACGAAAGTGCGCGAACTCGCCGGCTCGATTGCCCGCGCGCCGTTGCTGGCGGGCGAGCCGATTACGCCGGCAAAGCTCATCAAGGCTGGTCAGGGCGGAGTACTGGCGGCCATTCTTCCGCAAGGCATGCGCGCCATTTCGACCAAGATCAAAGCTGAAACCGCAGCCGGCAGCCTCATTCTTCCTAACGATCACGTCGACGTCATCATCGTGCGCAGAACACGCATGAAGTCGGGCGGTGAAGAAGTCAACAGCGATACGCTGTTCCGCAACATCCGCGTCATTGCCATCGGTCAGCAGATCGAAACGAAGGAAGGCAAGAAAGCCGCCGACAGTTCGGCATCGACCGCGACACTCGAACTGACGCCGCGGCAAGCGCAAGACATGGCGCTCGCCAACGCTCTGGGTGGCGACATCACATTGTCGCTGCGCAGTGTCGCCGATCTCAGCACCGACCCTTCCGGTGGTGGACTTGATTTGAATAAGCAGCGCGGCAGTGCCGTGAGAGTTCTGCGTTATGGGGCTAAATCCCGCGTGTACGGCGTCAACTGAGTAAAAACTAGGTTGCTGGTCGGTCAAAGGCAGAACAACGATGCTCAATAAAGTAAATCATTTCTCGAACTTGGTGCTAAGCGCGCTCCTTGGGCTACTCACCTCGCTCGTGCCGAATTCCGCCGGTTGGGCACAGCCTCCCGATGCCAGCACCAAGGCCGATCCGCGCGCCATCGCGCCAGCCGGTGCGCATCAATCTTTCATCAAGATCAGCGAGAGCGAGGCCATCCCGGTTCGCAAGAACATCAAGCTCGGGCTCGGCAAATCGGTTTTGGTCGAGTTTCCCCGTGACGTCAGGGACGTGATGGTATCAAACCCTGGCGCGGTCGATGCCGTCGTGCTCAGCTCGAACCGCGTCTTCCTGCTTGCTCGCAAGGTTGGCGAGGCTAATGCTTTTTTCTTCGAGTCTAATGGAGATCAGGCCGCAACGTTTGAAATTTACATCGAACGTGAAACAGCAGGCCTTGAAAATCTGCTCAACCGGTTGATCATTGGTTCGTCGATCAAGGTCGAGATGTTGAACCAGACAGTCGTGCTGACCGGCTCGGTGAAAAATCCAACAGATGCCACGCGCGCTTCCAACATAGCCAAGCAGTTCGCCAGCGTCGAATACGATCTGACGACGAAAGAAGTCACCGACGGCGCGACAATCGGCAAATTTGAAAAAGGCGAAGGCGACAAGGTCATCAACATGCTGGTGGTTGAGGCTGAAGAGCAAGTGATGCTCAAGGTCACGGTCGCCGAAGTGCAGCGCTCGCTTTTGAAGCAGATGGGCATCAACCTCGGCGCACAAATTACGGCTGGCAATTTCGCGACAGCTTTGCTCACCAGCAACGCCTTTCCATTGACGGCAGC
>JAYUCQ010000098.1:0-2363 GCA_043740265.1 Hyphomicrobium sp. | reverse complement strand
CGCAATCGATGACGATGCGCAGCTTGTCGAGACGCAAGTGCTTTGGCAGTGTCCGCTTGGCGAATTCGATATAGCGCTCTTGGGCGCTTTCAACGCGCGTTGCGCGGCCAATTTTTTCAGCGTCCGCCAGAAGCGCGCGGGTGTCGCCGTCGATCAGTTCCTCGATTTGGCGTTCCATATCGTCGGAGAGCTTGTAGCCGTCGGGATCGAACAGCTTGATGCCGTTGTCGTGCGCCGGGTTGTGCGACGCCGAGAGCATCACGCCCAAGTCAGCGCGCAGGGAACGGGTGAGCATGGCAACTGCGGGTGTCGGCATCGGACCAAGCAGAAACACGTCCATACCAACCGACGTGAACCCCGACATCAGGGCCGCTTCCAGCATATAGCCGGAGAGCCGCGTATCCTTGCCGATGACGACGCGATGGCGGTGCACGCCGGAGCTGAAAATCTTGCCCGCGGCCATGCCGACCTTCAGCGCGATTTCGGATGTCATCGGATGCTGGTTGGCCAGACCGCGAATGCCGTCCGTGCCAAAATATCGCCGCGCCATAGGTCCCCTCGTTTCGCGTTCAAGAACGGTCAATCTGGCTTGTATCGGCACAGATCCGGCATTCGCTCTCATACTATCACTATTGCGACCGGAAAAACGGCCGTCAGCCCCCGGATTTTGCCCCCGCCTGAAGACAGTTGGGGGCCAGTTCGGGGCAAGAGCGCCACACATCTCTACAAGTTTCGGCCTAAAGCCCGGGAACAGTTGAGCTTCAGCAAATTTCGCACCACTTTCCCGCTTCAGTTGCATCAACACGCCCAGAGGCAGGGCTAAGGTGCGGGAGAGGTGGACCGGCGTCACGGAATCGGCTCATAGGCCGGGTTCTTAGCGGCGCGGCGCGTCGCGAACAGACGAGCGTAGCGCGGGTACTAAGCTTGGCTTGGGCCGCGGCATTGAGCGTATCGCGGCCTTCGCCGCGGCAATGAGGGGGTAGAGTTGTATGGCTTTTTTTCTGGCAGTGGCCAACCGCAAGGGTGGCGTCGGCAAATCGACTGTTGCGGTTATGCTGGCGCACGCGCTTGCCGTCCACAGCGCCAAACGCGTCCTCGTTGTCGATCTCGATTCACAGTGCAACGCCTCGCTGATCTTGATGGGCGGCCAGGGCTGGAACGAAGCTCGCAAGGCCGGCAAAACCATCTCGGATTATTTCTATGATCTATTCGATGGCATTCCCGCCAACGCCCGCGACTATGTCGTCAAAAACGTCGGCGACGTGACGTTGGCAAACGGCAAACCGGCTGGTATCGCGCTGGTGCCGGGCTCGCTGCTACTCGAAGATATCCAGGGCGAACTCTATTTGAAGCAAGCGAGCCAGAGCAACAACCCAGATGTCGTTGCCAACCGCGTCCGCGGCCGCATGGAAAGCCTGATCCGCCGCTTCGAAGGCGACTTTGATGTGGTCATTCTGGATTGCCCGCCGGGGCTGTCGTTTGCTGCCCTCGCCGCCTTGAAGACCGCCGACAAGGTCATCGTGCCATTCCGCCCGGACTATGTTTCACAGTTAGCCGTTGACCGCGTCGCCTTGCTGATCGAGGACAAACGCAACCTCGATGATCTGGAAACCAGCCCGCTCAGCGACCGGCGCTATGCTTGCGTTGCGAACTACGTGCGCGACGACAACAAAGACTATATGATGATTGAAGAAATCAGCCTGGTGCATCCAGTGCTTGATACGTTCCTGCCGCAGCGCAATGGCATCGCCAACGCCTTTGACTATGTCGGTCAGGCGCGCACAATCGACGCTAAGTATGGCGACGCAGCCGCCGACGTGAAAGAACTGCACAACGAAGTCGTGCGTTTGATGGAACAGACCGCCAAGACCAAAAAGGAAGAGGTCGCGGCGCAATAACGGCTGAGAAGGGCCCGAACAGGCGCGCATGAGCAACGGAAAACAGCTGTGGCCCGGCGATACGATGCGCGCCTTCTTCCGCGCCCACATACAGCGTGAGACGAGCCTGGATGGCGCCGCCGCCGAAAAACTGTCGGAGGCTTTGAACAGCGCCGTCAACCGGATGCTGGTGTGGGACTTGCCGCCTGCGACGGCAGTTGCGCCGCAAACCTCAACCAGTGGCACGACCAAAGGCAAGTCAAAGCCGCCGCCGGTGGCCGCTCCAGCGATAGCGATAGCGTCCGCCCCCCCCGCATTCGACCCCTATGCTTTCTCAGCGATGGTGGTTCTGGCCAAAACCGGCAAGGACGGATTGGCGAAGCGGCTTGCTGACATCAAGAACGCAGCTGATCTCAAAGCTTTGGCAGAGGCTCAGCATCTCGCGGTCAGCGCGACACTCAAAAGGCCGGAAGACCTGCGCAAAGC
>JAYUCQ010000097.1:0-5794 GCA_043740265.1 Hyphomicrobium sp. | reverse complement strand
AGTCTCCAGAACCAAAAAATAGAAACGCTATGTCCTCGCCAGGGCTGCCGCCCCGCTTAGCTGCAATTCAACTTTTCCCGCTTCTGTGTGCGCTGCCGCTGCTGCCGCGATATGGTTCCGAAACTGGCAACGGTTCCGCACAAATTCGATTCTATACGGCAATCTCCGCTTAACGATTGAACCGGCTGGAGATTTGGTTGACCAAGCGTTACCGGCTGCATCTTTCCGGCTGTGGTCAAGTTGAGTATTTAAGAGGTGGTGCGGCGGCGCAGACACAGGGCTGCAAAGCGCATGGCTTACCGCCCCGTTGCCGCGCTATAAGACCGTTATCCAGATTCGCCTGCGCGGCCGTCGTGCTTGCTCTGCGTGCCGCGTTTGTGCCCGATTGCAGCGCCCCTGTTGAGCGTCGCTGCTCGCCACCGATGAGACCCCGCATGGCCAGATCGCAAAATGACCTGTTTTCTGATTTTGAGAGCGAAATGACCGATAAATCGTCGCGTGCCCGTAAGTCTGCTGACGCGTCCGAGAGCTACACCGCCGCCAACATCGACGTGCTGGAAGGCCTGGAGCCCGTCCGCCGTCACCCCGGCATGTATATCGGCGGCACCGACGAAGCCGCCTTGCACCACCTGTTCGCGGAAGTGATCGACAATTCGATGGACGAAGCGGTTGCCGGACATGCCTCGTTTATAGAAGTGCGGCTCGACGCCAAGGGCTTCCTGTCGGTGACTGACAACGGCCGCGGCATCCCCGTTGATGCGCACCCCAAGTTCAAGAACAAATCGGCGCTCGAAGTCATTATGACGACGCTGCATTCGGGCGGCAAATTCGACGCCAAGAATTATAATACCAGCGGCGGCCTGCACGGCGTCGGCATCTCGGTCGTCAACGCGCTGTCGGAGATGTGCGAAGTCGAAGTCGCGCGCGGCCAGCAGCTCTACCGCATGGTCTTCAGCCGCGGCGTGGCGCAAACCAAGCTTGAGAAGCTCGGGTCCACGATGAACCGGCGCGGCACGACGGTGCGCTTCAAGCCGGATGATAAAATCTTCGGTAAGGGCGCGACGTTCAAGCCGGCCCGCTTGCTCAAGATGGCGCGCTCGAAGGCGTATTTGTTTTCGGGCGTGGAAATCCGCTGGCAGTGCGATCCCTCTCTGATCACCGATGATACGCCGGCTGAAGCCGTGTTTCATTTTCCGGGCGGGCTGAAGGAATTTCTTGCAGCCTCGATTGACGGCCAGACGCCCGTCACCAAGGATTTGTTTGCCGGCCGGACCGGCAAAGACGATGGCCACGGCTCGGTCGAATGGGCGTGCGCCTGGATCATCGACGAAGACGGGTTCTCGTCGTCGTATTGCAACACGATCCCAACGCCGGATGGCGGCACGCATGACGCGGGCTTCAGGCAGGCTTTGTACAAAGGCTTGCGGGCTTACGGCGAGCTGACGGGCAACAAGAAGGCGTCGCAGATTACGTCGGATGATGTGATGGGCACGGCGGCGTCGATGCTGTCGGTGTTTATCCGCGGCGCTGCGTTCCAGGGCCAGACCAAGGGGCGGCTCTCGACACAGGAAGCGACGAAAATCGTCGAGACGGCGGTGCGCGATGCGTTCGATCACTGGCTGGCGGATTCACCGCAACAGGCGACGAAGTTGCTAGAGTGGTGCGTCGAACAATCGGAAGACCGGTTAAAGCGCCGGCGCGAAAAGGAAGTTGGCCGCCAGTCGGCAACGCGCAAATTGCGGCTTCCCGGCAAATTGGCGGACTGTTCCATTCAGCAGGCGGCGGGAACGGAAATCTTTATCGTTGAAGGCGACTCGGCCGGCGGCTCGGCAAAAAGCGCGCGCGATCGCGAGACGCAGGCGATCCTGCCGTTGCGCGGCAAGATCTTGAACGTCGCCAACGCCACCTCGGCCAAGCTTGGCGCCAACCAGCAGTTGGCCGATCTCATTCAGGCCCTCGGTGCGTCGACGGGATCGAAATATCGCGACGAGGATTTGCGCTATGAACGCGTCATCATCATGACTGACGCCGACGTCGATGGCGCCCACATTGCAGCGCTGCTGATCACGTTCTTCTATCAGGAAATGCCGGAGCTGATCGACAACGGCCATTTGTTCCTGGCCGTGCCGCCGCTGTACAAGATCACGCAGGGCGCGAAGTCGATGTACGCGCGCGACGAAAAGCACCGTGATGAATTGATTGCCAAAGAGTTCAAGCCCTCGCCACCGGTGAAAGTCGGCCGCTTCAAAGGCCTCGGCGAAATGAACGCCAGCGAGCTTAAAGAAACGACGATGGATGCGCGCAAACGGCTGATGTTGCGCGTCGCGATTGGCGACGGCGAGCGCTCGGGCCTTGGCGAAGTCGTCAACGCGCTGATGGGCTCGAAGCCAGAAGCCCGCTTCCGCTTCATCCAGGACCGCGCCGCGTTCGCGAAGGATTTGGATATTTAGATTTGGCTGATTTGGCGCAACGCAATTGACACCCGACAATTGACGGGTTACAGTGTTGCATGTCCATTCAAAGCTTCCGCCACAAGGGATTGAAGCGGCTGTTTGAGGATGGCACGGTCCGCGGCGTTCCTGCGCAATTTACCGAACGCCTGGGCGACATGCTTGCAGCCCTCGACGCGGCTCAATCGCTGGCCGAAGTAGGGCTTTTCCCTGGCTGGCGCCTGCATGCCCTGAAGGGAAACCTTCACGGATTTTCCAGCCTGACGGTCAGCGGCAACTGGCGGCTAATTTTCCGGTTTGAGAATGGCGATGTTTTCGACGTTGATTTGGTCGACTACCACTGAGTAAGGATATATGACGATGTCCATGAAGAACCCGCCCCACTTAGGTGGCTTTGTTCGACGCGAGATCATTGATCCACTTGGGCTATCCGTAACCGAGGCAGCGGCGGCACTCGGCGTGACCCGCCAGGCCTTGTCCAATCTTTTGAACGAACGCGTCGCGCTTACTACGGAAATGGCGCTCAGAATTGAGAAAGCCTTCGGGCCTAGGATGGACCATTTGATGCGGATGCAGCTTGCGTACGAACTGGCCGACGCACGGAGCCGCGAGAAGAAGATCAAAGTCCGGCGCTTTGCTGCGGCCTAGCTTGCCCTTGCCGACGCCTCGGCTTCGCGCGTGATGGCGGCGCGGTCTTTGACGTCGGCGTATTCGAGCGTGGCGCTATCGACGTGAACGCTGGCGCGTGACTTCGGCGCGTACGCCGGGCCGAGCACATCGAGAATGTTTGGCCGCGCGACGCGCCCGCCTTCAACTCCGCTGCGTGCATCATAATCGTGATGGCCAAGCACGCCTTCGACCTCGACAGCACCCTCGGCGTATTTCGGGTCGTTCAACAGGAGCGCGTGCAGCTCTTTCAAACGGTAGTGCGGCACCGAGGCCATCATATGGTGTGGCAGGTGATAATCCATGCCCCACGGGAAAATGGCGTAACGCACGAAAGGGTTGGCAAGGAAGACACGCGTGTTGGTGTAGCGGCCGCGGTCGGCGTTGCCGTGCTGCACCCATTGCCGGATCATCATGTACAGCGGAAACGTCGTGAACAGCGGGATGGCCCAATAGTAACCGTAGTGATCGAACGCAAAGGCAGTGCCGGTGCCGGCGTTGGCCGAGTCGTAGGCGGCAAACGCGCCATATAGAACGAACAAAAACGTCATGCGGCCGATCGCCGTGACGCGATGCGAGATGACCGGCAGCAAACGCGTCTGCGGAAATTGATTTTCAGGCAGCACCGCGAAGTATCCAACGACGGCAAGGTAGGAACCAACGAGTGCGGCCCAAGCGATGGCGGCGCCCGCCGATTTCATGAAAGCGCTGATAATGAAGGGTACGGCCACCGCAAAGTAGATGCCGGCGTAAATCGGTGACTTGCTGCGCACTTCCGATTTGTCGACGTAGGGGTTTTCGTCGTGCCCCACCGCGCTGTATCGCGCCCGCACCAGCGTAAACCGTACCAGGTTCGGCAGCCACAATTGCTTGGCAAGTTTTTTGACGATGTCGATATGCGCCACCGGAAAATCCAACCAATGCTCACTGTCCTTCAATTGCGAGATGTCGGGATCGCGATCCGGGTCATTGACGAACTGGTGATGCGCCAAGTGGTGCACGCGGTATTGATAGGTCGAGGTGTAAATTGGGAAAGCGCCGAGCCAATCGGACGCGAGCTCGTTCAGCTTTTTGTTTTCGAACAGCAGAAAGTGCGTGCCTTCATGGATGACGCCGCCAAGCTGATGCTGCGACGCGCCGGTGATGATTGCTGAGATGATGAAAACAGGGGCCAGCCACCACAGGCTAAGTCCCGACGCGAGAATATAGGATTCCAGCCAAAGTGACGTGCCGATGGTGGCCGCGATCAATGACCAGACGGCAGCTAAATTGATCCAATTTGTGGTGTTGTCGCGCGCTTTCAGCGCCAGAACAGCCTGTCCGTTCAATCGCTCTGCCGTCGTGCCATTTGGCGCACCCATGCTCGTTGGCGCTTCCATTTTGGCTTGAGAAGATTGCACGACGCAGGGCTCCTGGCCTTGACTGATTTCGGCGGGTCGACAGTACCTTGATCGGGTTACGTTGGCCACCTGTGGAGCGGATCTGACACGGTCCTGGTTAACACCGTTGCAGCCGCCAATAGCCCTTCTCCGCAAAGACTGATTTCACGGAAAGCGGGCGTCTATTGTCTCGCAGTTGTATCGGGAGGGTTCTAGTCTCGTGCTCAGGCTTCAAGCGATTCGGCACAGCGCGGCGTTCCGCGTTGACGCAATGGTGCTTTTAAAGGCACCCGGCCAGCGGTGAAGCCGAGGTGGACTTGAACAGGGGACTAAAAATATGAACATGAACATCAAAGCACTTGGGGCTGAAGTCATCGGCACCTTCATGCTGATGGCGTCGGTACTCGGCGCGGCGTTTTATTCGTTTGGCGCACCCGGAGGACCAGCGGGAATTCTTGGCGTTGCGTTGTCTATTGGCTGCACGGTGATGGCGA
Organism: Hyphomicrobium sp.; assembly: GCA_043740265.1. Classification (GTDB taxonomy): domain Bacteria; phylum Pseudomonadota; class Alphaproteobacteria; order Rhizobiales; family Hyphomicrobiaceae; genus Hyphomicrobium_B. The sequence goes on along the minus strand of JAYUCQ010000097.1, from coordinate 805 downwards.
TGGCCTATGCGATTGGCCATATTTCAGGCGGACACTACAATCCGGCGGTGACCCTCGGGCTGGTTGCCGGCGGGCGTTTCCCGATGAATGACGCGCTGCCCTACATTATCGCTCAGGTCGTTGGCGCATCTTCCGCGTGCGGTGTGTTTTCGTTGATCGGTCATGGCGGTGCCAGTTATGCCGCCAATGGCTGGGGCGACACATTGTCGATGCTGAAGGCCACACAAGGTCAAGTGTTCATTATTGAAACCGTGCTGACGGCGTTCTTCCTGCTCGTCATTATGGGCGTGACGCGCAAGGCCGGTCCAAGCATCATGGCTCCCGTCGCCATCGGCCTGACGCTGACGGCAATCCACATCATGGCGATCCCGATCTCGAATGCGTCGGTGAACCCGGCCCGCAGCTTGGCGTCCGCCATGTATGCTGGCGGCGAAGCGCTGTCACAGGTCTGGCTGTTCTGGGTCGCACCAATTCTCGGCGCGGTGATCGGCGGCAAGCTGGGGCAATGGCTGCTCAGCGAGTAATCGGCAAATCACGAGGATAAACCGGCAGGGGTGGCAGCGATGCCGCCCCTGTTGGCGTTTCAGCGGGATTTGGGCGTGGCGTTCGCGGCACGGCTGCGGCGCTGCGGCAATAGTGCCTGCGGCGCGCCGTCCAAACGCTGACTTTTCCTTGCGTCCAGAGCCGAGGTATGCGAGCACCCTGACGTGCCGGAGCGCAGGGGATTGATTTGAGCTACTTTATGCTTTTTTGATCCATCTCTCCCCATTTGGCTTTTGTCCTTTTCGGCACGTGTCCCCCTGCG
>JAYUCQ010000096.1:0-5797 GCA_043740265.1 Hyphomicrobium sp. | reverse complement strand
CGGACTTGCCGTTCGTCATGCCGAATTCTTTGACGGCGACGCGGCCTTCCATCTTCAAGCCGACGTCGATGACGGCCATGTCTTTTTCAATCGAGACGACTTTGCCCTTGATGACGGACCCTTCGAACAGGTCGTCCTTGGCGAGGCTCTCGCCCAGCAAGGCTGCAAATTCATCGTGCGACGGGGAATACTCTTTGCTAACGGCGGATGCGGTCGACATTCAGGCTCCTTTTTTCTTGCACTTTGCGACTCTCGTTCCTCGAGCCGGCCGCAAAGTGCGAAGTGTTGAGGCCCGCGTTTTGGCGCGAGCGGTTGAAGATGCATTGAAGCGGCCCTCCCCACAGCCGTCATCCCGGCACCCGCGACGGAGGTCGCAAAAGCTAATGGCCGGGACCCACGATATGGGTCAGGTAATGTCTGTGGTTTTCGGCCCACGCAGATCGCCTGCCGCTCAACGCGGCAAGGCAAACCTTCAAAGGCCAGGAAAGGCAAGTGATGTGGAAACTGCGATGCCGCGGCGGTGGGCGTTTCACGCCTGCTGGTCAAACTTGGGCCCATTTTAGCTCAAGTATGAGCTTCACAGGTCCCAACCAGCCGATCTTCCTCTTGATCCACCCGGCGCGGCGCCGGATGACGGGCGGTATAGCGGAGGCAAGGGGCGGGAGCAAGGGGGTGGATTCAGATGAAATCTGCGCTTTTGCAAACCCTAGGCATGGCGGGAGCCCACCAATCTGTTCTTTCGTCTCTTCCCAAACAGCTCCGCTGCGCTCTTCTCAACCCATTCTGAGTTTTCATCGAGATGTTTGAATCTTGAATGAACTGCGTTTTTCCATTCGTACAAGACGATGGCCCGCGCATTGTATCGATCCGCGACCCTCTTCAATCTATTTAAGTCATCACGCGAGGGGACTTTCGATCCACCGCCCTTCAGCTGAACAAGCACAATATCAAAAACATCACCCCGCTTTAGCTCCGCATCAGTCGGCGGTTCTGAGTTTTTCCGAATTGCAAGGATATCAACAACTCCGCACCACTCGCCGCCTCCTTTACCGCGAAAGGAAACAAACTCCCACCGGTCAGAAACACGCTGCACTAGGGCTCTAAACATTGTTTCTGCCCAACGCCCATTGTGTGCGGCCTTTTCGGAGGGTGTCACGCTGGTCGAACCCATTGCCTCACTTCTGTTTTTCCAAGAAGCAAGCTTTCAACTGTATAGCTCCTTCTTTCGCGAACGGCGCGATGGCGTGGCATGTCGCGGTGATGTCTGTGTTGCGCGTGAATGCTCTTGAAGCGTTGGCAGATCCAGATTGCATTTCGAGTTCGAGTCCTTTGGAACCGGAAGTCTTGAGCACAACATAGGTATCCACGGAATCTGAATGGACCAAATCTACTATGCCAGTAATTCGGTAGTCGTCGAATTTGTTGTAACGTTTGATAGCGGCTTGAGCGTCTGCAGTGTAGTCAGCGACGACTTGGTCTGGCGTCAGAGAAACGACCGTTGCAGCCGCCACTTCTGCGGTCGCAGCACAGAGAAGTATGCTGGATACAGCTCCAGCCGAGATAAATGAAGTCTTCATGAAACATGCCTCATCGAGCCCCCGGAACGTTGCAATCCTATTCTGAGTGCAATGCTCCGTAAACATGCATTCAACTGCTGTGCCCCCTAATAACGCGTAGCCCGCGTAGCGCACGCACCCCGATCAATCAAAGCGAACAACTGTCGAGCGGCCGCGCTCCACTCTCTCCGCCCCGTCATTCCCGCGCCAAGGGCGTGCGCAGCGCGGCCTTGGGAATTCGGCGGGAACCCAGGCAAGCTTCAGCAAAATGAACGATGCGTTTTTCTAGGCTCCCCCAGCCAATCATTGCGGTGACGCTTGACTGGGTTCCCGCCTGCGATGGCTTCGCCATCGTCGCGTGCCGGGACGCGGGAATGACGACTTTCAGGACTGCCGCACACCGCCCTCTCCACATGCCTTCCCGGAAGCCGCGTGGAGCGTCAGCGAAACATCGCGGCTATCGGGGATCACGTCCGTTCGGCATCGTGCACAAATATCGACCCACGTGATCCCGGGTCTGCGCAACTTCGCGACGCTTCGTTGCTCGCCCGGGAACGCAGGTGGCGCGGCCGTCTTTTTGCGCACTGCGATGAAACCCTCCCCCTTGAGGGGGGAGGAAAGAACGCCATGAGTTACGTCGCGCATGCGCTTCCGGCCGGCTCGACGAAGGAGAGTCGGAAGCGCAAAGCAAAGGAGTGCGACGTAACTCATACTTGGCGTTCTAGGTGGGGGTGCCGCGAACTGCACTCACCTCTCGTCACCCCCATCTGAAACGCCATCAGACTTAGCCGGGCCTTCCATTTTTTGTGGATAGCGGAGCTGGCCCGTCTAAGCCTGTGGCGTTTCTTCTTCCCCCCTCAAGGGGGAAGAGGAACACCCGCCCCCCCACCCGCATCCCAAGTACCGCACGGAACTATCGCGCCAATAGCGCGTCTTACCCACAATAACCGGCAAACACGCGTTTGCGCGCGTCGCTTTCGGAGTGGCCAAACATGCCCCAGACATTCGATCCGCTGATCAACACCACGGAACCGAGCACAACCGATCCCACCACACCTTTGCCCGACGTGATCTTGGACGCGTTGTCAGAACTCTATTGGGACGAGCGCATCAATCACCCGGCCATCGCCGCGCTGCGGGCGTAACGAATACGCGACTCACCCGGCGCGATCCGGAATTGCAAAACACCCTGAGAATTTGCGCGAAACTGCCTATATTGAATATCGTCCCGGTATTTCGCGCCCGGATCAAATGCATGCCGCCGACAACGGGCCTCGGCGGCCCATGCCATAGCCAGATTAGGATGTGGCAGATTAGGATGTTCCCATGATCGTCATCTATCGCAACGGCGCGCCCCAAGTCATCAGCGGCTGGCGCGAGTGGCTGCTGTGGATCGCGGCCGCCGTCATTTTCGTCGTCTTCGCCTGCCTCGCGCTCGGCTTTGCGTTGACGCTGTTCACGGTGGCAATTTTTACAATCCCGCTTGCAATTATCTTCGCGCTTGTCGCCGGGCTTGTTCAATCCCGCCGCTAGTAAACGGGGGCCATTAGCCCACCCCCAAAATCCAGCCCTCAATCGCGGCTTGCGCGCGCTCGGCGTCCGTCAAAGCCGGATTGAAAAACCGCGCCAGCCTTCCCGCGCGATCCGCCTCCGCCAGCCACGCCGCCACGCTATAAGCATCGTGCTGATCGCCTGTGCGATTGGCCCGCTCATAGGTCTTGCTCCACAGCGACGGATACACTTCCGCCACAACACTGCGCCCGTGCGCAAACTCCCACCCGTCAAACGGCCAGAAATGCGCGCGCGAACAGCGCTGTTTGATCAGCCGCAACCACGGCAACCCGGCGTGCGTCGATTTCGCAACCGATCCCTGGACGTCAAAGTGAAAAACCGATTTGCCGCCGCGTCCGCGCTGTTCCGTCAATCGACGCCAGCGCGCGTTGCCCATTCGCGCTGAGCCATTGCCCACAATACCTTGGCGAATGAACTCAACGGAAACGTCTTCGCCGTCCGCCGGCCAATGCTTGTGGAAATCATCGAGAAACGCTGGCCAGTCATGCGCCAATTGATGCGTCTCGAAATACTTCAACGGAAACGAAAAGCCATGATCGATGCCGATGAGTGTCGCAATGTCCTCTGCCAACCGCGCGATCACCCAGTCCGCAACATTCCGGCGCGTCCAGTATTTTTTAGCGGACAGCGGTGGCGCAATTTCAACCGGTTCCGCCCCGCGCTCAGAAACATAAACACGCAACCCCTTGAGGCTCGCGTCCGGCGTCGCGGCCCCTGAATAGTCGATGCCGATATAGCGTTGGAATGACAGCAAAACGCACCACGTGTAGGTTGGGTAGAGGCCGCCCTGCACTGTTTTACACTTTAGGCCTGCGGCCTCGGGCGGCCGAAACCCAACTTGATCCTGCAAAATCGTGCAATCATGTATTCGAATTTGTGGCGTTGGGTTTCGGCCGCGTTGTGTTACATGATCGGGCAAGCTGATCGGCGACCTCTACCCAACCTACCGCTTCCCCTCAACCACCTTAATCGCCGCTGCGAACGCGGCATCGGCATCAAGCGTCGTCGTATCAATCGTCACCGCATCATGGGCTGCCTCAAGCGGCGCGACATCGCGGCCGCTATCGCGCTCGTCGCGGCGGCGGATTTCAACCAGCACCGTTTCAAACGCCACCGTTTCACCACGCCCCTGATGCTCAAGATGGCGCCGCCGCGCCCGTTCCTCTGACGACGCGGTGACAAAAATCTTCACCTCCGCGTTCGGACAAATCACCGTGCCGATATCGCGTCCGTCCAGCACCGCGCCGCCCGGCTGATGGGCAAAGTCGCGCTGATAGTCGAGCAACGCCAGCCGCACGCGCGGCATCTTGGCGACGATGGAAGCAGCGTCCCCGGCGGCAGGCCCACGCAGCAATGGATCATCGAGCGTTGCCGCATCTAGCGACCACGCAGCCTCAACGGCGGCGCTCGCATCCTCAATCGAGCCACCGCTTAGAACGACATCACGCGCGACGGCGCGATACAGCAAGCCCGTATCCAACACCGGCAATTGCAAGTGATCGGCAATCCGCTTCGCCAGCGTCCCCTTCCCCGATGCCGCCGGTCCGTCAATGGCGATGATCATGAGTACCTCGCCCCCAGCTTTTCCATCAGCCCACGGAACTCCGGAAAGCTCGTCGCAATCATCGCCGTGTCGTCAACCGTCACTGGGTTTTCGCTCGCGAGACCCATCGTCAAAAACGCCATCGCGATACGATGATCGAGATGCGTCGCAACCGTGCCGCCGCCTTTGACCTTGCCCGTGCCGGTCACAATCAGGCTGTCGCCTTCAACCCGCGCAGCAACACCGTTGGCATGAAGACCCGCCGCAGTCGCCGCCAAGCGATCGCTTTCCTTGACCTTCAATTCAGCCAGTCCGTCCATCCGCGTTTCGCCCACCGCAAATGCCGAAATCGCCGCCAAAACCGGATACTCGTCAATCATGCTCGGCGCGCACTCGGCCGGAACATGCACACCTTTCAACGTCGACGACTTGACGCGAATGTCCGCAATTGGCTCGCCGCCTTCTTCGCGCATGTTCAAAAACGTCACGTCGCCGCCCATCTCTTGCAGCGTCGTATAAAGCCCGGTGCGCGTTGCATTGACCAGTACGCCTTCAATCGTCACGTCGGACCCCGGCACAATCAACGCGGCGCACGCCAAGAATGCCGCCGATGACGGATCGCCCGGCACCGTCACGTCGCGGCCGTGCATTTCGGCGTCACCCTTGACCGTGATGCGCGTCAGTCCATCCTTTTCAACCGCCGTCACCTCAGCACCAAAAAACCGCAGCATCCGCTCAGTGTGATCGCGCGTCGCTTCCTTCTCGATGACCGTGGTCTCGCCCGCCGCATGCAAACCCGCAATCAATATCGCGCTTTTCACCTGCGCCGAGGGTACCGGCAGCGTGTACTCAATCGGCACCAGTTCACTCGACCCGCGCATCACCAGCGGCAGCGTTTCTTTGCCGTCATCGAGAATTTCGAGGCCCATCTGTTTCAACGGCCCAAGCACGCGCCGCATCGGCCGTTTCGACAGCGACGCATCGCCCGTCATCGTCACGGTCATTGGATGGCCCGCAACAACGCCCATCATCAACCGTGTACCCGTGCCGGAATTTCCAAAATCGAGCGGACCATCGGGCGCCTGCAATCCGCCAACACCCCGGCCCTTGACCTCCCAAACTTCGC
>JAYUCQ010000095.1:0-2366 GCA_043740265.1 Hyphomicrobium sp. | reverse complement strand
CAAGCCCGCGTGAACCGGCACCGGTCTATTTCAAGAAAAGGCCGAGATCATCACGGCCGGTTTCAACCGCTATGTCATATGCGGTTTCGCGGTTTTTGTTACGCAGGCTGCGATTGGCACCGGCCGCAATCAAGGCTTTGGCCGCTTCAGCGTGACCTTCGCGCGTTGCCATCATCAACGCTGTGAAGCCTTGGCCATTGCGAACATCAAGGCTGGCATGAGCTGCAATCAACGCAACGACCGACGGAACGCTGCCAGTCCGCGCCGCTAAAATCAGCGCCGTATTGCCCGCCGCACTTTGCACATCGACGCCGCTGCCAGGCGGCAGCAGTAAGCCGATGGCTTCACTGGCACCTCGCGCGGCTGCCCGCATCAGCGCTGTCTCACCGGCCGCGTCAGCTGTGTCAGCCTTGGCACCCATCGCGAACAACGCTTGCAGCGCCGGTATATTGCCACGATCGGCTGCACGCCACAGTGCCGTGCGGCCGGATTTGTCTTTGACTCCGATGTCGCTGTGTCCCACTGCGAAAACTTTGACGACGTCGCCGCCGCAGCGATCGGCGGCGCGCATTAGCAGTGTTTCGCCGTCCTTGTTAACAGCTGAAAGCTTGGCACCAGCCGCCGCAAGTTTACCGGCAAGATCGGCGCGGCAGGCCTTGATGGCGATATCGAGCGCGGTCTGGCCGCTCTGATTGGTGGCTGTTAACTCCGGTTTTCTCGCAAGCAATTGATCCGCAGCCCCGGCCTTTAGTTTTACGACGGCGAGCATCAACGCCGTGTCTCCACTGCTGTTAACGAGATTAATCGCCGCTCCAGCTTTGAGAAGCGTCGCGACGACGTCAACGTGCCCAGCCGCAGACGCCAGCATCAGAGCTGTGTTGCCCTGCTCATCCGGTGCATCGATGGCTACACCCTTCGCAAGTTGTGATTGGACGATTTTGTCCTGCCCGCGCCATGCGGCTTCGACCAGAACAGGGCGGCCTTGCGTCGATGTCTTCAAATCAATGGGTAGACTTTTGCCCGGCGAAGCTACCGGTTGTGGCGGTTCGGCTTTACGTATTGCCGGCGTTTCGGGCGGTCCCTCACCTGTTGGTCCGGCCGCAGTGCGCATTTCCGCCAGAAGCTTGATAGCGTCACCGTGCTTTTGAGCAGCAGCCTTCTCCAGCCAAGACAGTGCAGCCGTCCGGTCAACGGCGTTGCCTCGTCCCGACAGATACATCTTAGCCAGGATAAATTGCGCCTTTACGTGTCCAAGCTTTGCCGCCGCGCTCATCCAGCGAAATGCCCGGGCATCATCCTGCGCCACGCCGCGTCCAGTGCGGAAGAGTGACGCCAGCTGATACTGCGCTTCGGCATCGCCCCCTTGGGCCCGGTTCTCAAGCAGCTTTGCCGCTAAAGCAAAATCACCGCTGCGAACCGCTGAGGTTACGTCAGACAATGTCGCAGCCAGGCCTGCGGTTGCCGTAAGCCAGATGGCGGCACCAACACCAAGTGCATTGGCCAACCAGGACCGGCACGTTCGCCTATGCTGTTCCATATTTTGTCTCGATCTTGATACCCATGCTTTTGAGAAAATCAGTCGGCAGGATTCCACCGGCGCACACAATCACTGCGTCGTTGCGGCGGGTAACGGCTCTGCCGCGCCAAGTTAGCTCAACCCGGTCCGGGCCGATCTTCCCCACTTTTGAACCAAGCATAACTTCGAGCCGTCCACTCGTAGACGCTTCATCGGCGCCTTTGCGGTTTTTCGTTTTCGCCCTTTGGAATGCATCGCCGCGATAGGACAGCGTCACCTTGGTTCCAGGTTCAGCAGCAATCGAGACTGCCGCTTCGAGCGCGCTATCTCCGCCGCCTACGACGAGAACGTGACGGCCGCGATACTGTTGTGGATCGGCTAGCCGGTATGTAACTTTGGAAAGCTCTTCGCCAGGAACGTCAAGACGCCGCGGTGTGCCCCGGCGGCCAATTGCCAGCACGACAGAGCGGGCGAGGTAAGTTCCCCGCCAGGTTTGAATTGCAAAGCCATCGTCAAGCACCGTGACGCGCTCGACGCGTTCCTGAAATTGGATCTGCAGGCCGGTATCGCGGACGACTTTTTGCCAAAAACCCAGCAACGCCTCTTTGGTGACTTCCTTAAATTTGACTTCGCCAACGATTGGCAACACCGCAGGCTGGGTCATCACCACTTTGCCGCGCGGAAAATGCGCGATTGTGCCGCCAAGGGTATCTTGCTCGAGGGTTGCGAAGCGCAGGCCTTTCTCCATCGCGCCAAGACTTGCTGAAATACCCGCTGGACCACTGCCGACGATCAGCACGTCGAGCATGTCAGGGCGTTGCGATTTTGGCCGTGCCGCGATCGCTTCAAT
>JAYUCQ010000094.1:0-5804 GCA_043740265.1 Hyphomicrobium sp. | reverse complement strand
TCCAGCGGTGACCGAGTTCGACGCCCAGCGCATCTTTGTAGCGGCCACTTTCGGGAAGCTGGCGCTGGTGATGTTCAGCAATGCGGTCGCGCGCGATTTTGAGAGCGTCGAGTGTTTCTGCAGAACATTGACGAACCGCGGCAAGCACATCCGCAGCCGTTACAGCGAGCCCCATTTTTTCGAGATCGACGGCATCGAACTTGCGCGACAAGGCGATGAGCGCGTTGTCGCCGTCGGACTTGACTGAAGCAATGATGGCCGCAACGTCATTATCGACTTGCGCAGATGACTCACGCTTTTGTCCGAGCAGTTCAACGAAGCTCTTCTCAAAATTCTTGTCGCTGGTCTTCAAACGCATCGGCATATGGAGCTGTTCCCGGCCTTAAATTGAACCGGACCTCTGTAAGCTATTCGGCGTCACCGGGATGAACGGGCAGCCGTTTGGTGGACCACGCCGCGCCAAGATCTTGCATCTCGCACTCCAAGCATTCGACAGAGAGCCGGATGGCGGCACCGCCGGAAAAAGTCAACGTGACATCGCCGTCGGGCGCATCGGAGCCATTGGCTGGAACAAATCCGATTGCAAGGAGCGCCAGCGCCGCCCGCGCGTCTTTGATATCGATGCCCGTTACTTTCGCCGCCAGAACACGTTCGAACCGTAAACCGGTGCGCCGCCGCACTGGCCCGATTGAATTTTTTCCCGGCCGAATTGACTTATTGCCAGCACCGAAAGCCTTTCCCCAATCAAACCGGTTGGCCAAGGTGGCGAAGCGCTTTTGCTGTGGCAGGAATCGCATGTCGCCGACGCGTAAAACGGCGTCCTGCAGGTGGGCAGAAATCACGCCCAGATCTTCGGCATCAAGCGCGATCAGTTTCAGCTCGGACCTGTTCATTTCGGACATGGGACGGCAGGGGCTCCTCGAATCCGCTCAAGCGAACGGACTTCGAGACTGATACCGGTGGCCGCAGACGGGCGCAATATCCCGCCCCTGATGTTTAAGCCAGGGCGGCAAAATCAATGCCTTATTTGGGCCTTTCGCCAACGTCGCCCGATGGCCGCCAGCCTGATGCCAATTTCGCGCACTGATCGACCCACTTATCGCGCACCGCCCGGCCTGCGAAATCACCGAGTTGAGTATCAACCCATTCGATTTCGCGGTCGGTCCACTTGGCAATCTGGTCAAAGTGGAAGAACCCGGCCTTGTTGAGCATGACTTCCAGTTTCGGACCCACGCCCCAGATGAGTTTCAAATCATCGGGCTTACCACCCCGGGCGGCGGTCAAAATGTCCTTGGGTTTGTCACCGATCTCCCGCCCTGGCCGCCAGCCCGCCGCCAGCCTCTTGCACTGCTCGACCCATTTTTCGCTTTCAGGCCGGCCCTTAAAGGCGGGCATCAAACCTTCAAACCAATCTAAGTCCTTCCTGGTCCAACCAGAGATTTGCTCGAAGCGCGTGATGCCGTGGCCGTTGAGAAGCTTTTCAATCTCAGGTCCCACGCCCCAGATGAGCTCTAGGTCGTCAGCGGTTGCTTTGGCCGCGGGGGCCACAGCCGCTGCTGGTGCCCGTGGTGCCACCTGAACCGCCGCTGAGGCCCGCGCCTTGGCAAGGTCGTCCGCGTGGCGGGCCAAGGCGATCTCATGCTCAGTTGTCAGTTTGGTCATTTCAACACTGTGGCGTCTAGCGGCTTCGGACACCGCATCGTCACGCGCTTTCTTGACATCGGCGGCGTGCTTTGCCGTCCACTCAGCCGCAACTTGATCGCGCGCTTTCTTCAGCTCTTCCGCATGCCGTGTTTTGGCCACGTCGAGCTCTTGACGCGCAGACGTGTCAGCCTGAGATAAAGCGATGACTCTGGTTTCATATGTCTTCGCGGTTTCTTGCAATTTCTTGAATTCGCCGGCATGTACGGCGGTCAGCGATGACGTCACCTCGTCCCGGGCCTTCTTGACGTCGGCCGCGTGCTTTGCAGCCCCCTCGGCCGCAACTTGATCGCGGGCCTTCTTTAATTCATCGGTGTGCTTATTGTTCAGCTCGGCGGCGGCGTGTTCGCGAGCTTTCTTCAGTTCATCCGCATGCTTGCGGGCGACAACAGCGGCGGTCTCTTCGCGTGCATTCCTAATTTCTGTTTCATGCGTCGCCGATAAGCTCTGTGTCAGCTTTTGGTGATCAGCGACGGCTGCTGCCGCGCGTTGATTGAGTGCCGCCAGTTCGCTGCGAAGCTTTAAAAGCTCGGCACTCTTGTCGCCGGCACCAGAATCTCCGCCCGTATAGGAAGCCCGCTCCACTTCAAGCAATGATAGCCGTGATGCCATATCGCTTCGCGATCGCTCGAAACGCGATTCAAGCATCGGCCGGCTGCACATCCTCCAAATCCAAAAGCCAACCAGCGCACCAAGCAAGAACGCTAACAGCAGGTACCACCAGAGTTGAGACAAGAGATACATCGAGCCAACCTCCACGCAATTCTATTATTTTTTGGACGCTTGAACCGCTACCCCGAAATCTACGCGACGGTTCAGGGCATAAGCGCCGGGACTGTCGCCCGGATCGAATGGCCGGTCGCCGCCGTAACCGTTGGCAGAAAGCCTCGTCACCGCCACGTCACGATCAACAAGAGCCTGGCGCACGGCTATGGCGCGCTCCTGCGAAAGGATTTGGTTGAATGCCGCACTGCCGCGCCGGTCGGTGTGACCGTTGATGGTAAGCGCGTGCGCCGGGCAGCTGGCCATCAGTGACGCGATACGGTCTAGATAGGCACCATAGGCATCGGTGACCAAAGCTGAACTGCCAACAAACCGGATCGTGTCGGCGAGGAATGTGCGGCTAAACTCGGTGTTGCAATGGTCCACGGGCATTTTGGTTACCTGCTTCGCCGCGTCTTTCGTTGGCGGCGTGAGGCCGGCACCAAAATCGACGCGCCGGTTTAGTTTGAAGGCGGCGCGCGTACGGGCAGGATCAAAAGGCCGCTGGGATGCATAACCTTGCGGGTTCAAACGTTCACTCGCAATTCCGCGTTTGACGAGAGCGTCTCTGACCGAGATCGCCCGCTGTTGGCCGAGAACCTGATTGAATGCGGCATCGCCGGTTCGATCCGTGTGGCCGGAAATGTCGAGGCTGTAGCCGGAACACTGTTTGCCAACGGCCGCGACGCGATCCAGATAATCAGCCGCTTCGCTGTCGATCCTTGACGATCTAAAGCGGAAATGGATCGTGAAGCTGCGGAACAAATCGCCAAAAGCACTCGCGCACTGAGCGTCTGCCGATGCAACGGCTGGCGGGATAGGGACTGCCGGCACCGCCGCAATAGGCCCTTCAGCGGCTTGAAGTTTGATTTGGGCTTCAGCCAGTTTTTTGGCTGCGTCGGCTGCAACCTGCAAGCGTTTTGCCTCGGCTTCAGCAGCAAGCTTCTCGGTCTCAGCCTTTTTTTGCTCCTCGGCTACCGCCTTGGCTTTCGCCGTATCTGCGTTGACCTTGGCAGCCTGACGCAACTCCTCTTCTGCTTTGGCTTTCGCGGCCGCTTCGTCAGCTTTGAGCTTAGCCTCTGCTGCCAAACGGGCGTCCTCCTCACGCTTCGCCTGCGCTGCTAATTCGCCGGCTTTGCGCTTGGCCTCCTCGGCCGCTGCAAGCACTTCTTCTTCGGCTTTGGCCTTTGCCGACGCTTCATCAGCCTTCGCTTTGGCCTCTGCTGCTTGCCGCGCGTCTGTCTCTGCCTTTGCGACCGCCGCCGCTTCATCGGCCTTGCGCTTCGCTTGCTCCACAGCGAGACGGGCGTCTTCGTCCTCTTTCAGTTTTGCGGCTTCATCACGGGGGCGATTGATCGCAACGGCAAGTAGCTCCGCAGGCGTGCCCGGAACCGGGACAACAATGTCGTTTTGCAAATAGGCGACGACGCTCGGTAGAATTCCCATCCCGCCCAGCATGGGTTTGAGGACGGATTTGGCTTTGTCAAAAGCTTTGGTGCGGGCCGTGTCATCGGCTGCAGAACCGGTGATGTGACCGACGTAATTGTCGATTGTGAATTTTGTGCCGGGCAAGCCCGCATCGGTAAGTTGCTGGGTTCCGTCAATCTCTGCCCGCGCTGCGATTGCCGATGGCAGCATGGGAGACGGCTTATAAATCATGTGCCAGCCGAGCAGCGCGAGCGGTAAAAGCCCGAGCAACAGGGTCATCGCGGTGCAGGCGCGGCAGCGTTTCCTGAGACCATCCTCGTCGAGGCTGTTGCCGTGGCTGGCGAGCGCCAACGCGGTTGCAAAGTGCCCAGATTTTTTGCCGGCGAGCCACCAGTACAGAAATCCGCCGGTGAGGCCCATACCCAACAGCGTCATGAATGACCGCATCGACTGCGGAATGATTTCAGCGCCGCTGCCGCGTACCAGAGTAACGAATGAAACGGCTGCGAGTACGGCGCCAACAAACAGCCAATACGGCAAGCCGCGAACCCGGCGCGCTTCTGCGAGCATGATCGCCGTCAAAGCGCCGGGGAGTGCAAAGGCGGCAACCGGCAGAGCCGTTCTCAATAAATGCCAGATGGGCATTTCGCCCGCGTGCGCCTGAGCAAGCGGAAGGCCGAAAATCATGGCGACGGCCGCCGCACCCAAAACGGCCAGCAAAAAGCCAGCTAAAATTGCCCATCCGCTGCGACGCATTTTCCCCTCCGGAACGGTTTCCGTTCAGAGAAGAAATTAATCAGTTAATACTGAATATCCCAAGTGGTTCCTTGGGACATGGTGAAGGGCTTGAGGCCACGCCGCGATGGTTGTGACCGGACCTTGAAATACCAGTAAATTCAGCATTAGCCAGTTGAAATTCGCTCGATTGCTGCGCCGCAGCGCGACAGCTTTTGTTCGAGCTGCTCAAAGCCGCGATCGAGGTGATAGACGCGATTGATGGTCGTCGTCCCTTCCGCCATCAAGCCGGCGATCACCAGTGAAACAGAGGCCCGTAGATCCGTCGCCATCACCGGAGCGCCGGTCAGGATTTTGACGCCCTTGATGGTTGCTGTGTCACCGTGAAGCTGGATCTCCGCGCCGAGACGGGCGAGTTCCTGGACGTGCATGAAGCGATTTTCGAAAATCGTTTCACGAATGACGCTGGTCCCGCCAGCGCGCGTCAATAGCGCCATCAGCTGAGCCTGTAGATCGGTTGGAAAGCCCGGAAATGGCTGGGTCTCAACGGAGATGGGCTGAATGCCGCCGCCGTTGCGCGCCACCCGAATACCACCGGGGACATCACTTACGGTTGTTCCGGTCGCGGCTAAGACCTCCAGCGCATTTTTCAAATGGGCCGCCCTGGCACCTTCTAAGACAACGTCGCCACCTGTTGCGGCAACAACGAACGCGAATGTGCCGGTCTCGATGCGGTCGGGCACAACGGTATGCACCGCGCCTTCGAGCCGGTCCTTACCTTGGATGCGCAGCACGGACGATCCAATGCCGCCGATCTGCACGCCCATTCTCACGAGGCATTCTGCGACGTCGCCGATTTCGGGCTCACACGCGGCATTCTCGATGACGGTTTCACCCTTTGCCAGGGCAGCCGCCAGCAATACTTGATGAGTTGCGCCAACGGACACTTTGGGAAACACGATGTGGGCGCCGTGCAATCCCTTCGGGGCTTTGGCGAGCACGTACCCGCCTTCGATTTCGATCTCGGCACCCAGCGCCTTTAAGCCCGTCAGATGCATATCGACGGGCCGGGTACCGATGGCGCAGCCGCCGGGAAGCGAGACCTTGGCTTGCCGCATGCGCGCGACAAGCGGACCAAGCACCCAGAAACTGGCGCGCATCCGCGAGACCATTTCATA
>JAYUCQ010000093.1:0-5856 GCA_043740265.1 Hyphomicrobium sp. | reverse complement strand
CGACGACGGGTGATGGCGGCATGACGCCGGAAGAGCGCGGTCAATCGAAAACGCTGGTCTATCAGTATTTGCCGTCGCGTTACGGCATGAACCCGGACGATTTACGAAAAGCCGACGCTATTGAAGTTGTGGTCGGCCAGGGTGCCAAGCCCGGCGGCGGCGGCATGCTGCTGGGACAGAAGATTTCCGACCGTGTCGCCGAAATGCGCAACTTGCCGAAAGGCATCGATCAGCGCTCAGCCTGCCGCCACCCGGATTGGACCGGACCCGACGATCTTGAAATCAAGATCATGGAGCTGCGCGAAATTACCGATTGGGAAAAGCCGATCTATGTCAAAATTGGCGGCACGCGGCCCTATTACGATGTTGCGCTGGCTGTGAAAGCTGGCGCCGACGTGGTCGTGCTGGACGGCATGCAGGGCGGCACGGCGGCCACGCAGGAAGTCTTCATTGAAAACGTTGGCTTGCCGACGCTGGCGTGCATCCGCCCTGCGGTGCAAGCGCTGCAAGATCTCAATATGCATCGCAAGGTGCAGCTGATTATATCCGGCGGTATCCGTAACGGGGCTGATGTCGCGAAAGCCTTGGCGCTTGGAGCTGACGCCGTCGCTATCGGCATGGCGGCCCTTGTAGCGCTGGGTGACAACGATCCGATATATGAAGCTGAATACAACAAACTCGGCACGACGGCTGGGGCCTATGACGACTGGCATGAAGGTAAAGACCCGGCCGGCATCACCACGCAAGATCCCGAATTGATGGCGCGGTTCGACCCGATCAAAGGCGGGCGGCGGCTTGCCAATTATCTCAAGGTCATGGCGCTGGAAGTTCAAACCGTGGCGCGCGCCTGCGGCCACAACCACATCCACAACCTTGAACCGGAAGACCTTGTCGCGCTGACGATTGAAGCGGCAGCGATGGCCCGCGTGCCGCTGGCGGGTACGAACTGGATTCCGGGGTCTGGGCCCGGCTCAGGAAACGGCGGATTGTAATGGTCGGCGCACTTAACCGGACAACGTCATCAGATCGATAATGAAAAAAAGATAGTCTTCAGGGGAACGCACATGGCACAGGATTTGGCAGCCTACGCAAAAGAAACCGGCGTTAAATACTTCCTCATTTCCTACACCGATCTTTTCGGCAGCCAGCGCGCCAAGCTTGTGCCGGCGCAAGCCATCGCCGACATGCAGAAGGACGGCGCGGGTTTCGCCGGGTTCGCAACCTGGCTGGATTTGACACCTGCGCATCCCGATTTGTTTGCCATGCCGGATGCGTCATCCGTTATTCAACTGCCGTGGAAAAAGGACGTTGCCTGGGTCGCGGCCGATCTGATGATGGAAGAAAAGCACGTCGCGCAAGCGCCGCGCGTGGTTTTGAAAAAACTCATGGCCGAAGCCGCCAAAGAAGGGCTCTACGTCAAGACCGGCGTCGAGTGCGAGTTCTTCCTGACAAAGCCGTGCGGCTCGATGATCTCGGATGATGCCGATACCGCCACCAAGTCTTGCTACGACCAGCAAGCGCTGATGCGCCGCTACGATGTCATTTCTGAAATCTGCAATCACATGCTGGAGCTCGGCTGGGGTCCCTATCAAAACGACCACGAAGACGCCAACGGCCAGTGGGAGATGAACTGGAATTTCGACGACAGCCTCATCACCGCAGACAGGCACGCGTTTTTCAAATTCATGGCCAAAGCCGTCGCTGAAAAGCACGGGTACCGCGCCACCTTTATGCCGAAACCGTTCCTGGGTTTGACCGGCACCGGATGCCACGCTCACATCTCAGTCTGGGATCAGGCTGGCAAGATGAATATGTTCTATGATCCGACCGATGAAATGGGCTTGTCGCAACAGGGCTATCACTTCCTTGGCGGCATCATGCGCCACGCCGAAGCGCTCTCAGCAATAACCAACCCGACCGTCAACTCGTACAAACGCATCAACGCGCCGCGCACGGTTTCAGGCGCAACGTGGGCACCCAACACCGTGACGTGGACCGGTAACAACCGCACCCACATGGTGCGCGTGCCGGGCAAGGGCCGTTTCGAACTGCGTCTGCCGGATGGTGCGGCTAATCCGTATCTGTTGCAGGCTGTTATTATCGCTGCTGGCCTCAACGGTATCCGCACCAAGGCCGATCCGGGCAAGCGCCTCGACATCGACATGTATCAGCTAGGGCACACCGTCAAAGACGCGCCGCGGCTGCCGCTCAACTTGCTCGATGCGTTGCGCAACTTCGACAAAGATGCCGAGCTTAAGGGCATGCTTGGCAACGAGTTTTCCGATGCTTACATCAAGATGAAGACATCTGAGTGGAACGCCTACTCGGCGCACCTTACACAATGGGAGCGTGACAACACGCTGGACATCTGACGGCGAAAAGATTGAATTGGTGCGGTAAGATAAGCAAAGGAACCGAATGTCGAGAGTTTAGTAGCCGGAAGTCTGGGGAGATTGCCGTGATCAGCCTCAAACCGTGCGACGGCATCAAGGTGCCGCCGCCAAAACCCGACGAGCGATATTCGGCCACGCTGTTTGACCGCACCTTCAGTTTTGCCGGCTTGAAAGCCGTTTTAGGTGCGGCGGATTTCGACAAATCCGGTGACCGGCTGGCGGGGCTGGCGGCGCGTGACGAGGTCGAGCGCGAGGCAGCCCGCAAGATTTTGGCCGGGCTGACGCTGCAGCACATCTACGACAATCCTTTAAAAGATGTGCACGGTCAAATCGATCAGATCATGCGGGTCAACTATGATATCGACCTCGCGGCTTTCAAAGAGTTTGCGCATCTAACCGTGGGGGAAGCGAAGGATTTTATTCTGCGCAGCAAACCCGCTGAGGCCAAGCGTATCGGCGGCGCGGTGACGGGTGTCATGGCCGCCGCCATCGCCAAGCTGATGGATGTGCATGAGCTAATCTTTGCTGCAAAAAAACTCAAGAGGTCAGGCTCGGCGCGGACGACGGTTGGCCTCAGCGGAACGCTGTCGTCGCGATTGCAACCCAACCACCCAACCGATGATTTGGCCTCTGTCACTCTGCTCGTCTATACCGGCCTCAGTCTCGGCGCCGGTGACGCGATCTTCGGATTGAACCCTGCGATTGATACCGTTGAAAACATCAGCGGCCTTCTTTATCATTTGGACAAACTGCGCCGCGAAACGGGTGCGCCGACGCAGATTTGCGTCCTCTCTCATATCAAAACCCAGCTAGCATGCCTCGACAACGGCGCGCCCGTTGAGATCATGTTTCAGAGTTTGGCTGGCACGGATAAGACATTGGTCGAGGAGTTCGATTGCACGATTGATCTGCTCGATCATGCCTATCGCACGATGGCGACGGGTGGCCCGCTAGCGCCAGATGCCAAGCAGTTCATGTATTTCGAAACCGGGCAAGGCAGCGAGCTGACTTACGGCAAGCATAACGGCATGGACATGACGACGTGCGAGGCGCTCTGCTATGGGTTAGCGCGGCGCTACGATCCGTTCATGGTCAACAATGTGACGGGCTTTATCGGGCCGGAAACGCATCGCACGAATTTTGAAATGATCGTGTCGAACCTGCAAGACCATTTCATGGGCAAGCTGATGGGCATCCCGATGGGGATGGCGCCTTGTTACACGTTGCATTCCGAAATCACCATGGAAGGCCAGCAGATCGCCACTGAATTGCTGACGGCGGCGGGCGCCAACTTCTTTATGGACGTCTATCTCAGCATCGATCGCATGCTGGCTTACTTCGATACCTGTTCGCACGACGACCAGACGCTGCGCGAGATCCACGGTCTCGAACCGGCACCTGACTATGTAAAGTGGGCCATCACACGCGGCATTTTTCAGCGTGATGCTGATGGCAGGTTGGAGCGCGGACCAAATTGGGGAAATCCGCGGATCTTCTGCAGTTCAGATGCGGAGTTCCAAAAGCTGCGCGCTAGCCTTCCGGCCGCGTATGGCTGGGACAACGCCGGGCCACGGCCTGCGAACGCGGTGACGCGCGATATCAAGGCGAGCTTGGCGGCGGCACGCGATGCGATCTACGCCGAAATTGCACCTGAAAAATTGGGCGAAATCGATTTCCGGCGCGTTGCCACTGAAGCCCATAGTAAAGCCGAGCATTTGAACAATCCGGAAATTGGTGCGCGCATTCCCGATGCTGAACGTTTGCGTCTGACGCCTGAGGCAGCTGACGTTCAAATTGTTGTTTCCGATGGTCTAAGCGCTGAAGCCGTGCATCACAACATTCCGAAACTTCTGCCGGCGCTGATCGACGGCTTGGCAGAGATGCAGATCACTGTCGGCCAGCCGATGCTGGTGTCGTATGGCCGCGTGAAACTGGGCGAAGCCATCGGCGAAACGTTGCGGCCGAAGATCGTCATCAATTTGATCGGTGAACGGCCGGGCGGCGACGCGATGGCGTCACGCAGTATGTCGGCCTATCTCGCCTACCGTCTAAATGATGAAGTAACGCGCAGCGCCGCAAATGCGTTCAGCGGTCACGACGACGTGCGTTACGAATATACGGTGATCTCCAATATCTACAACGAAGGCATGCCGCCCGCTGAAGCTGGAGTTCAAATTGCCGAGCGCGTCCGCCAAATCTTGGCCAATCGTGCGGCTGGCAATCGCCTGGAGCGGGCCCTGCAAAAAGCGCGCTGACCCTTTCGTCATCTATTCTATAGATGCTGTCTCTATAGATGCTGTCTTGGCAGCTGCGCGTTGGACGCCGCACACGGAACTGATACCGTGACTCGATCTGCCTCACTGATTCGCCGGCCTGAAGTAGCCGCCATGCGCGACGCCAAATCAATTTTGATCGTTGATGACGAGCCTCAGATGCTTGGGCTTTTGCGCGCCATCCTGGAAAGTCAGAATTTCGATGTGACCGAGGCGCGTGATGGCGATGGGCTGCGTCAAGCACTTACAGGACGGTCCTTCGATCTCATCACGCTGGATTTAGGAATGCCGGGGTATTCAGGCATAGACTTAGCGCGCGAACTCAGCCAGTCGACCACAACGCCTTTCATCGTCGTGAGCGGCCGGAGCGATGATTATGACCGTGTTTTGGCGCTTGAATTGGGAGCCGACGATTACATCTCAAAGCCGTTTAACACCCGCGAACTGACGGCAAGAGTGCGCGCTGTCATGCGCCGGTCTGGGGGCGGCAGGCGTCTTGAAATGACGACCGCGCCCGCCGAAATCATGTTCCACGACTACGCGCTGAACACGCAAACCCGCAAACTCAAACACCGCACCGGCACGCTAACGGCTCTAACGGTGGCGGAGTGCTGTCTTCTGGAAGTGCTCGCTGTCAATGCTGGCAAAGTCTGCACACGTGATGAAATTACGTTGCTGACGAAGGGTAGAGCGTGGTCTCCCACAGACCGCTCGCTTGATACACTCGTTGCGCGGCTACGCCGTAAAATCGAAGTGCAGCCAAGTGAACCTGCGATTTTAATGAGCGTGCGCGGTGTAGGATACATGATGACCGGCAGCACCGGAAACATGTGACGTTCAAAGTTCATATTTTTACCGCTGCCGGTTGCGGGTGACAGTTTGTGTCAAACTCAGCAATAAAAACTCACACAAACCCCGCCCCAGACTCAAGGTCTTGGTAGCGAAGATTGCCGATAGTTTTTTCCACTCACCTCTTCATGAGGCAGAGTTCGCACGCGGCGTGAACGGTTCTTGCGCGCGGCGAAAACAATTGGCACGGATGGATGTGCGATGGCATCAACTGCAACTGCATACGCCAGAGATCAGGCAGATTTTGATCACGATCAGACGCGCCTTGTGCAGGCGTGGCGGCATGAATTTTTGCATGTCTCGATGATGGCGGCATTCGTCACCATGGCGTGCTCGGCGGC
>JAYUCQ010000092.1:0-14609 GCA_043740265.1 Hyphomicrobium sp. | reverse complement strand
CGCGAAGGCGGGGATCCGTCCAAGTCAACGGTTTGAGTTCCAACTGACGCTCGAACGGATCCCCGCCTTCGCGGGGATGACGTTATAAAAAAGCCCCTTTCGAAATTGGACGACGTCAATCATGGCCCGCGCCCCACTAACCGCAACAATCGAAGACCTGCCCGAGGCTGCGGCTCCCCTCCCCCTCGCGGGGAGGGGTTGGGAGTGGGGGGAACACCGGGAGACAGCTGCTCAACCTCAATCTGCAAATGCAGTCTCGCGACTGAACCAGGAAAAAATGCATCACGCCCGGCTTGTCACCCCACCCCTAACCCCTCCCCACATCATCGCGGAGCGATGCTTCGCATCGAGGGGGGAGGGGGATTTCGAACGAGCGTCACTTTCCGCGATACACTCTCGATTGGGATGGGTTCACTAATGGCCCGCGCCGCAGTCATTGCCCCGGCAGAAGAACTCCCCGAGGCTGACCGCCTCGAAGGTTTTCCGCATCCGCGCGTCACGGCACGCCTCTTCGGGCACGCCACCGCCGAACTCATGATGTCGGAAGCGCTGGCATCACAAAAGCTGCATCACGCCTGGCTCATCACCGGCCCGGAAAGCATCGGCAAAGCCACGTTCGCTTACCGGGTCGCCCGCGCCGCCTTGGCACGGCCGGACGAGCGCGGGCTTTTCGGCAGCGGCCTTGATGTCGATCCCGAGACCGCCGCTTACCGGCAAGTGACGTCGCTCTCGCATCCCGGCCTCGTTGTCATCCGCCGCACCTATGATCAAAAAACCAAACGCTTCGCCGCCTCCATTTCCGTTGACGAGGTCCGCCGCCTCAAAGGCTTTCTCGCGCTGAGCGCAGAGGAGGGCGGGCGCCGCGTCGTCATCGTCGACTGTGCCGACGATATGAACGTCAACGCTGCCAACGCGCTTCTAAAGTCGCTCGAAGAGCCGCCGCCGCGCACCATCTTTTTGCTCGTCGCTCACGCCCCCGGACGCCTCTTGCCAACCATCCGGTCGCGTTGCCGTCTCCTGCCGCTTGCAGCACTTCAATCCGAGCCCTTAAAGCAGGCAGTGACCGCGGCCCTCGCCGCTGCTAGCAAACCGGAAATACCGGCAGCCGAATTTGCAGCGCTCGAACCCTTAGCGGCAGGCAGTGTCCGCCGGCTTCTCGCACTTCAGGACGGTGGCGGCCTCGCCCTCCAGACCAAAATCGATAAAATCCTCGCAGGCCTTCCCGCTGGCGATCTGAGGGCCGCGCACGCGCTCTCCGACGAATTGTCGCCCGCCGCCGCTGAACAGAAATTCGCGCTTTTCTACGAGCTTTTTCTGGGCACCTTGCAGCGTCTCATCAAGGCCGAAGCCACCGGCCAGGGCTCTGCGCCCGATCTCACCCGCGCCCATCGTCTCATCGGCCCGGCGCGGCTTGCCACGTTCGCCGCCCTGTGGGAAACACTCACCCGCGACAAGGCCGAGGCCCTCGCACTTAATCTCGACCGCAAGTCGCTCATTCTCGCCGCGCTCCACCGACTAGAGATCGCGAGCCGCAGTTGAGCGCCATCGTGCGGCCGTCTCAGGCGAAGGACGTCCCCTGACGTGGACAAGAACGGCAAAAGCAAATTCTACATCACGACGGCGATTTCGTATCCCAATGGCGTGCCTCACATCGGCCACGCCTACGAGGCGATCACGACCGACGCCATTGCCCGTTTCGAGCGCCTCGACGGCAAGGACGTCTTTTTTCTCACCGGCACCGACGAGCACGGATTGAAGATGAAGCAGACGGCGGAGAAGGAAGGCACCACGCCGCGTGCCCTCGCCGACAAAAATTCCGCCCGCTTCATCGAAATGGCGGCCGTGCTCGGGCTCTCGAACGATGATTTCATCCGCACCACTGAGCCGCGCCACTATGAAGCCTCAGCCGAACTCTGGCGCCGCATGGAAAAATCCGGCGACATCTTCCGCAAAAAATACGGCGGCTGGTACTCCGTGCGCGATGAAACCTACTACAAGGAATCCGAAACCGAAGTCCGCGACGGCCGGCGCTTTGCGACGCCAACCGGCACCGAAGTCGCCTGGACCGAAGAAGAAACCTATTTCTTCCGTCTCTCCGCCTATCAGGACAAGCTGCTCGCCCACTACGACGCACATCCCGATTTCATTTTGCCGCCCGAGCGCCGCAACGAAGTCGTCAGCTTCGTCAAAATGGGTCTTGAAGATCTCTCTCTCTCGCGCTCGACGCTCGACTGGGGCATTCCAGTTCCCGGCCATCCCGAACACGTCATGTACGTCTGGATCGACGCGCTCAACAACTACGTGACGGCAACCGGCTTGCTCAACGATGGCGGACCGCGTGCGCACTATTGGCCAGCCGACGTGCACGTCATCGGCAAGGATATCCTGCGTTTTCACGCTATTTATTGGCCAGCCTTCCTGATGAGCGCGGGCTTGCCGCTCCCAAAACGCATTTTCGGCCACGGCTTTGTCTTGAGCAAAGGCGAGAAAATGTCAAAATCAGTTGGCAACGTCGTCGATCCGTTTGATCTCGTCAAAGCCTATGGCCGCGATCAGCTACGCTTTTTCTTTCTCCGCGAAGTCATGTTCGGCCAGGACGGCAATTATTCGCCCGAAGCCATTGCCAACCGCATCAACGCCGACCTTGCCAACAACCTCGGCAACTTGGCGCAACGCTCGCTGTCAATGACGTTCAAAAACTGCGACGGCAAAATTCCGGAACCTGGCGCTTTCACGGCGGAAGATCAAGCGATCCTCTCTGCCACTGACGGGCTCTACGCCACCGCCCGCACGGAGATGGACCGGCAAGCGCTGACCAAATATCTCGACGCGGTCTGGAGCGTCATCTCGGATGCAAACCAATATTTCGCTGGTCAAGAACCGTGGGCGAAAAAGAAGACTGACCCGGCGCGCATGAATACGATCCTGTACGTGACAGCGGAAATCGTGCGCCAGTTCGCAATCCTCGCCCAGCCTGCCATGCCCGAACTGGCACCGAAGCTGCTCGACATTCTGGCGGTGCCTGCCAGCGGCCGCAGTTTTGCTTCGCTTGGGCCAAAAGGCCGCCTTGTTCCCGGCACCGCCCTCACCGAACCGCAAGGCGTGTTCCCGCGCTACATTGATCCGGCAGAAGCCGAAGCCCAGGCCCAGCAAAAGGCTGACATGCAAGCCAAGGCCGGAGCGAAGAAGGGCAAGCCGTCGTAATGCTCGTCGATCACCACTGCCATATTGACCGGCCCGAATTCACAGGCGACCTCGATCGTGTCGTTGCCCGCGCGCAGGCGGCGGGCGTCGGGCTGATGGTCAACATCTCGACGCGCATCCGCCGCTTCGCCGAAGTCCAAGCCGTCATCGAGCGATATGACAGTGTCTACGGCTCCGTCGGCACGCATCCGCATCAAGCGCATGAGGAACTCGATATCCCCGTCAGCGAAATCGTGCGCCTCTCCAAACATCCCAAAATCGTCGCCATTGGTGAAGCCGGGCTCGATTATTTTTACAAGCACTCGACGCCGCAAGCCCAAGCCGAAGGTTTCCGCAATCACATCGCCGCCGCCCGCGAAACAGGTTTGCCGCTCGAAATTCACACCCGCGACGCCGACGCCGTTACGCTCGCAATCTTAGCAGACGAGCATGCCAAAGGCGCCTTTCCCGCCGTGCTGCATTGCTTCACCGGCGGTCGCGATCTCGCGTTGCGCGCCGTTGACCTTGGCCTGATGGTGTCGTTCTCCGGCGTCATCACGTTTAAAAAATCCGATGCCTTGCGCGACATCGCCCGCGAGGTTCCACTCGATCGCCTGCTCGTTGAAACCGACGCGCCGTTCCTTGCGCCCGATCCCTATCGCGGCAAAACCAACGAGCCGTCGTATGTGGTGCACACAGCCGCAGCCCTCGCGGCGGTCAAAGGTATCACACCCGAAGCCCTCGCCAAAGTCACAACGGAAAACTTCTTCCGCCTCTACACCAAGGCCAAGCGGCCGCTCGATTCCCCTCCCCCTCGTGGGGAGGGGTTAGGGGAGGGGGGAATCCCAATTGCTAGCAGTTTGGATTCCCCCCCTCCCGGCCTCCCCCACAAGGGGGGAGGAGAAGTATGACCTATCGCTTCACCATCCTCGGCTGCGGCTCGTCTGGAGGTGTGCCGCGCATCGGTATGAACTGGGGCGCGTGCGATCCGGCCAATCCAAAAAACCGGCGTCTCAGATGCTCCGCCCTCATTGAACGCATGGGCGAAGGCGCGCATAAGGGCGGGCAAACCGCCGTGCTCATCGACACCTCGCCAGATTTTCGCGCGCAAATTCTCAGCACCCGCGCCACAGCGCTCGACGGCGTGCTCTACACCCACGACCACGCCGACCACACCCACGGCATCGATGATTTGCGCATGGTGTCGTTCGCCATGAAAAAGCGCGTCGAAGTTTATTTCGATGCGAAGACCGGCAAAAGCCTGCGCGACCGCTTCGCCTATTGTTTCAAAACGCCCGAACATTCGAACTACATGCCGATTTTGAACGGCCACGACATCGACGGCGTCACGCCGATTGAAATTCAGGGTGGCGGCGGTACAATCACGGCGACGCCGATTCCGCAAGTCCACGGCGATATCACTTCGCTCGGTTACCGCGTGTCGACCCTCGCCTATTCGCCCGACATCAGCGATATCCCGGCGGCGTCGCTGCCGCTGCTCGAAGGTCTCGACGTTTGGATCGTTGACGCGCTGCGCTCGACGCCGCACGAGAGCCACTTCAGCGTCAAGCAAGCGGTTGCCTGGTCGCAACGCTTGCACGTGAAGCGCACCATTCTCACCCACATGACCAGCGAACTCGACTACGACACGCTGAGGCGTGAACTCCCCCCCGGCATCGAACCCGCGTATGACGGCATGCAGGTTGTGTTTGGGTGAGGGCGGGGCGGTCGAAGTCTGTCACTTGAGAAATAGTGCCTTTACAGAGTAAAGTTGGTAAGGTCGCGCCAGCAATGTTTGGGATCCACAGTATGGAAAAAATGAACTCAAAAATTATTGGAATGGTTGCTTCAATATTTTTTATGCAATTGGCAACCGCGGACCCAGCTAAAAAGGCGCATCCCTCCGAATTCGGCCTTGACTATAATGGTTCCAACGGCCGCTCGGAATATGGGGTGGGTCATGCTGATGCATACTTGGAAGTTCTTGAAAGCAAATGCTCAGGAAAGCGCGGGTTAACGATCGATGCTCAGAGGACTTGGGCAATCGGAAAGGATTCTGCATCTTACAACCTAGGGCAGGAAGCAGGGCACGCGGAGGCATTGGCAGATTGGGGCAACTCAGGACCAGAAGGGCCCTCAGGCTGGAGTTCTAGAGGCTTCTGTAGCTATATTTCCGAACAATACGATGATGTCTGGAAGGCGCGCTAGATTTAGAATTACGATGTGCGGGGGGGCGAGGTCATCGTGGCAGTACGGAAGCTAAGCAGCGATGACAAGCGCGCTATTAAAGAGCAGCTACTTGCTGGCAGACCGCCACGACTCATCATGTACGACATGCGAGTTACCCGGCAGCAGTTGTCTGCTTTCTTGGCATGGAAGACTATAAAAGCAAAGACCGATGCCAAGCACCAACAAATCGAGGGCGATGAATTCGCACTCAAACTGGAACGTAAAGAGAAAGTCGCAATTGAGAGAGAACTTTGTCGCGAAATGGGCAAAGTGGCGCTTCGGTATGCTAAAGCAAGGTCCGCCAAACGCGGGGTTTCATGTCTCAGCTACGAAGAACTGAGTGCCAAATGGCTCGCGCAAGACGGACGTTGCGAGTTGAGTGGTATAAAATTCTCGCCCGATAAGTTGCCAACCAAAGCAAAGGTACTTTTTCGGCCCTGGTTTCCTTCGCTCGACCGGATTGATGTTCGGGGTGACTACAGTTGTGCAAACGTTCGAATTGTTACCCAAATCGTAAATTTCGGCCTTGGAGAGTGGCCACTCACCGCATTTTACGAAATGTGCCGCAGAGTAACGAAACACGATATGGACAGAGGTTCACGGAAGGGCTGATTGGAGATGTCACCCCGTCATCCCCGCGTCGCGAAAGCGATCGTGCGGAACGCACGACAGGCGGGGACCCAGTCAAGTGGCCATTCGAAGGCCGATCACGGCATGACCAGTGACGGATCAAATGGTCCGCCGCGAATTTCTCCTGTCTGAGGATCGAAGAGGTTTTCCCATCCTGGGTTCATCTGTTCGATGAGACGCAGCTTCCAAGCTCTGTTCCATTTCTTAAGTTGTTTCTCGCGAACAATTGCCTTGTCCATCGTTGCGTGCTGTTCGTAATAAACGAGCTGCGTCACGCCGTACTTGCTTGAAAAACCAGGTACGAGCTTTTGAGCGTGCTGTGCCATTCGACCGTAGAGATCGCTGGTCACGCCAACGTAGAGCGTGCCGTTCGGGCCCGATGCGAGAATGTAGACGCTAGGGACTATGCGCTTCAAAATTGGTACCTCGGCAAGGCGGCCTGACGTTGCCCTGTCTGAGGATGTGACGCAACAGTCCCGCTATTGACGCTTGCCTGGGTTCCCGCCTGCGATGCCTACGGCATCGTCGCTCGCGCGACGCGGGAATGACGTCTCTGTTGGCGCTTCCCACTCTCATTCCTCGAGTCGGCCGGAAGCGCAATTCACCCAACAAAAAAGGCGGCAAGAGCGCACTGCCCTCAACCACCCACACGTCCGACCATACGAAAACAATAGCAGAGGAGCGTCACGCTGTCGAGAAATTTCTATGGTTACCAATGGAATGAACGGTCAGTTTAAAGTCAAAAGTTATCCCCGGTGGACGGCGCGTTCCGGCCGGCTCGACGTAGGAGAGTCGGAACGCGCCAACTAAAAAGCCTACACATCCGCGTTCGAAACCTGCGCCGTGCCTGAACTTTGCGCCGCCGCCCCGCGCCAGTCGCGGAAATTGACGACGTCGCCGTTGCGCTGACACGCTGGTAAAGCCAATTCCAAAAACAGCGGCACCAAATCTTCCGGTGCCGGTAATGTCATCGGGTCTTCACCGGGAAAGGCTTTGGCGCGCATCCCGGTCCGCGTCGCGCCGGGGTTGATCAAGTTGGCGCGCACGTTGGTGTTCTCAAGTTCCGACGCCCACGATTTCACCAGCGCTTCGAGCCCGGCCTTCGACGCCGCATACGGCCCCCAATAGGCGTACTTGCCGCTGGATGCGCCCGACGTCACAAACACCGCGCGTCCGCCATCCGAGCGCTTCAACAACGGATCGAGCGTGCGCATCAGCCGCCAGTTGGCATTCAAATTAATATCGATGGTGCCGAGAAAACCATCTTCGGTGGTATGCCCCAGCGGCGACAGCGGTCCGAGGATGCCGGCATTGGCGACGAAGATGTCGAGGCGTTCCCATCGTTGATAGAGCGTCGGCCCAAGCTGATCGATGCGGTCGCCTTTTTTGAGATCGAGCTGCAGCAGCGTTGCGTGTCCGCCGGCGGCTTGAATTTCATCATCAAGCGCTTCGAGCGCGTTCAGCGACCGCGAGGTGATGACAACGTGCGCGCCAGCTTTCGCCAGGCCCAACGCGACGGCGCGTCCAATGCCGCGCGATGCGCCAGTGACAAGCGCGACGCGGTCTTTGAGGGGGAGGTCTGACATTGTGCTGGGCTCAAAAATCCCCTCTCCCCGTCCTTAACGGGGAGAGGGTTAGGGTGAGGGGCGGCGGCGCGCTCTAACCAACTTCCGCCAGCAACGATAGCTGCCGTGGCGGCGCTTCGCCGTTCTGGTCGGTCAATTCGGTTGGATAGTCGCCGGTGAAGCAGTGATCGGTAAACTGCGGCGAGCGGTCGTCGCGGCCTTCAAGACCAATCGAGCGGTAGATGCCGTTGACGGACAGGAACGCCAAGCTGTCGGCTTCCATAAACCCGCGCATGCCTTCGAGATCCATATTGGCAGCCAGCAGATCTTGCCGGCGCGGCGTGTCGATACCGTAGAAATCCGGGTGCGTGATCGGCGGCGACGAGATCCGCATGTGCACTTCCTTGGCACCGGCGTCGCGGATCAGCTGCACGATTTTTTTCGAGGTCGTACCGCGGACCACGCTGTCGTCGATCAGCACGACGCGGTTGCCGCGAATGACGCTTGAATTCGCCGAGTGTTTTAGCTTCACGCCCAATTGGCGGATGCGCTGCTCGGGCTCGATGAATGTGCGGCCAACGTAGTGGTTGCGGATAATGCCGAGTTCAAACGGAATGCCGCATTCGCGGCTGTAGCCGATGGCGGCGGGCACACCGGAATCCGGAATGGGCACGACGACGTCGGCACTGACAGGCGCCTCACGCGCCAGTTGCACGCCCATCTGCTTGCGGATTTCGTAGACCGTGCGGCCGCCGACGATCGAATCCGGCCGCGCGAAGTAGATGTATTCAAAGATGCACGGCCGCGCTGCGCGCTTCGGGAACGGGCGGTGGCTTTCAAGGCCTTCGTCGGTAATGACGACAACTTCGCCGTTTTCGACTTCGCGCAGGAATTCCGCGCCGACGATATCCAGCGCGCAGGTCTCAGACGCGAGCACGTAAGACGCTCCCAGGCGGCCGATGACCAACGGGCGGATGCCGATTGGATCGCGGGCGCCGATCATCATGTCGTTGGTCAGGCAGACGAGCGAAAAGGATCCTTCAACCTGACGGATCGCATCGACAAGCCGCTCGACGACGCGGCGCTTTTTAGAACGCGACAGCAAATGCAGAATGACTTCGGTGTCGGACGTCGAATGACAAATGGCGCCCGATGAGATGAGTTCACGGCGGATCGTTAGCGCATTCGTGATGTTGCCGTTGTGCGCCACCGCGAAGCCGCCAGTGTCGATATCGCAGAAGAGTGGCTGCACGTTGCGCAGCAGCGGTTCGCCGGTGGTCGAATAGCGGTTGTGACCGATAGCCATGCGGCCCTTAAGGCGGGCGAGCACGGCGGCCTTGGAAAAGTTATCGCCGACGAGGCCCATGCGGCGCTCGGAATGGAACTGGCGGCCGTCGTAGGAGACGATACCGGAGGCCTCCTGGCCGCGATGCTGCAGAGCGTGGAGACCAAGTGCAGTTATAGCCGCCGCGTCGGCGTGATTGAAAATTCCGAAGACGCCGCATTCTTCCCGCAGCCGGTCGTCGCCGTATCGGGTAAACGTCAAGCCGTCGATCGTGACAGAGTTGCGATCATCCGTACCGGTTGAATGGTCCCCGTTAGATTGGGTCATAGCCACCTCCCGCTTTTCAGCCGCCGCCACTGTCCGAGATATCGGTTCGAGACACGAAACGCCCCGAATTACGTCGGGAAGTGCCGGGGCCGCGCGGTTGCCAAACCTGCGCTGCTCGTCACATGGCCGTCATATAGTACCGCTGGCCACCAAAGGCCAGCCTGTAAAGGCCAGCGTGACCAAACGACCATTGCCATTAAGTAAATCTAGCCGCCCCTGTTGGCCCGGCTGACCGGCAGGTGGTTCGGTCACAGGCGGTGTGGTCAATGAAGACGGCACATATTGCATTAAAACTGTGCGAATGCTGGCCCCCGTGCTCTTGATGTAGGGCAGTGAGACGGCGTCGCGCACCCAGGGCAAATGGGTTTTTTCGTCCGGGTAGAACGATTCGTAAAACATGTACGGAATGACGATCAGGATGAAGCCGCGCAGCGCGCCGAAGGCGAAACCCAGCACGCGGTCGATCATGCCGACGCGGCTATCCAAGATAGCATCCGAAATGCGGGCCGTAATCAGGTGAACGATGATGAGGACGATCAGCGCAACGACCAAGGCCACAACCGCGAGCGCGATTTGTTGCGGCAATCCGGTCTGAGCCGCCAAGTCAGCTGAAAAGTCTTTTTTGGTGAGAAACAGCCAAGCGCCAACACCTGCCGCCGCAATCCACGAGACAATCGACAGCAGTTCGCGCGCCAAGCCGCGATACATTGCCAGCAGGCCCGAGATAAATCCGACCGCAAGCAAAGCCGCGTCCAGGTAGGTCAATGGGCCGATCATGGCCTTCGTCCCTCTATTGCCTTCGTTCCGGCAGTCTTGCCGGCAGTCTGGCGTCCCCCAACGCCCCGGCTACATACGTGTTTGGCGTTCAGTCGCATGCTAGTGCCGTTGCCGCAAGTGACTTGAGGTGTGCGATGCGAGACAGCGTGAGTTTGGCACCTGTTGTCGTGGCGATGGCAACATCGGCGTCTCCGGTTTCAGGAATGACGGCACTTGAAAATCCAAGCTTTGAGGCTTCCTTCAATCGTGCCGTCATAAGCGACGCGGCCCGGACTGCGCCTGAGAGTGAGACTTCGCCAAAGTAGACGGCATCCCGCGGCAGTGCGACACCCGAAATCGACGACAGCAACGCCGCCGCAGCCGCTAAATCGCCCGCCGGTTCGGTAATTTTAAGGCCGCCCGCCACATTGAGGTAGACATCGTGGCTGGAGAACGAAACCCCGCAACGGGCGTCCAGTACCGCCAGCAGCATGGCTAGCCGGTTGGTATCCCATCCGACCACGGCCCGGCGCGGCATACCAAGGCCTGAGGGCGCGACAAGGGCCTGAATTTCCACGAGCAGCGGGCGCGTGCCCTCAAGACCGGCAAATACGGCGGCGCCTGGGCTTTGGCCGGTGCGGTCGCCGAGGAACAGCTCGGACGGGTTGGCGACCTCGCGCAGGCCGCCTGTCACCATTTCGAAAACCCCGATTTCATCGGTCGGGCCGAAACGGTTTTTGACGGCGCGCAGGATGCGATACGGGTGGCCGCGGTCGCCTTCGAAATACAACACGGTGTCGACCATGTGTTCGATAACTTTCGGCCCGGCGATCTGGCCGTCCTTGGTCACGTGGCCAACGAGAAGCAGCGCGCTGCCCGCCATCTTGGCGTAGCGGATGAGCGACTGCGCCGCGGCGCGGACCTGGCTAACCGTGCCTGGCGCTGAGTCCAGTGTGTCAGCCCAAAGTGTTTGAATGGAATCGATGACGACAAGATCGGGCGGGCGGCCTTCGCTCAATGTCGCCAGAATGTTTGAGAGATTGGTTTCGGATGCGAGCCCCACAGGCGCATCGCGAAGGCCGAGACGCTCGGCGCGCATGCGCACTTGGGCGATGGCTTCTTCGCCGGTGAAGTAGAGCGCGCGCCGGCCGTTCGTTGCGAGATGCGCGGTCAGCTGTAACAGCAGTGTTGATTTACCGATGCCGGGTTCGCCGCCGATCAAAATCGCCGACCCCGGCACAATGCCGCCACCGGTGACGCGATCCAACTCCGCATTGCCGGTCGAGAAGCGCGGCGCTTCCGCCGTCGAGCCTTTGAGGGATTCTAATTTGACGATGCGGCCCTTGGTCTGGCGCGTGATGCCCGAACCTGGAGGAGGACCGGCGTCGGTTTCTTCAACGAGAGAGTTCCATTCGTCGCACGCCGCGCACTTGCCCGCCCACCGCGGCGACGTCGCGCCACAGGCTTGGCAGACGTAGAGTGATTTCGAGGATTTGGCCATGCTTGCTAGTGATAGCCGAATTGGTGGGCCAGCGCGAAGGGGAATCGAGGTTCCGCCCACGACAAAAGGCGTTGACTAAATGTATCCCACAGGATACATTTAGTCAAATGCTGGAAGTCCGCCGGACGGATAAATTTTCGCAGTGGGTGCGGGCTCTCGATGCTGCGACACGGGCAAGAGTGCTCAACCGCGTCGATCGATTGCGGTTGGGCAACCCTGGTGACGTAAAGCCGGTTGGCGGCGGCATCAACGAGATGCGGATCAAATATGGTCCGGGGTACCGGGTCTATTTTGTCCGTCGTGGTGCAACGATCGTCATCCTCTTGTGCGGTGGTGACAAGTCTACGCAAACAAAAGACATCGCGCAGGCAAAGAGGCTGGCGGAAATTCTGGAGTGACGATGACCAAGACCTTAACTGCCCCATTTGACGCTGCCGAATATCTAGAAACACCGGCGGATATTGCAGCCTATTTGCAGGTGTCGTTTGAAGATTCTGATAAGCGTGTCATTGCCGAAGCGATTGGGGCCGTTGCCCGCGCTCACGGAATGTCAGAGATTGCCAGGGCGACGGGTATGTCTCGCGAGAGCTTGTACAAGGCGCTGTCGGCTGAAGGCAATCCGTCTTTCGCGACGGTTGTCAACGTACTCTCATCGCTTGGCCTCCGGCTCAATGTTGAAGCTGAAAAGCCGAGCATAAAAGGAACAGAAAAACCAAAGCGCGCGGTCAAAACGGCCACTGAAGTGCGCAAGCGTGCGTAGTCGCAAAGTCGAATACATTGCCGCGCTCTACCAACATTTTGGTGTAGCCCTTTTTGTATAGTCATCCCTTCGCCGGTCGCTTGCTTCGGCGCTGGCGGCCGTCTCCGCAAACGAGGATCGCCAGCGCCAATCACAACGCGACTGGAACGACGGACGGGGTCCATGACCAGCATCGAATCGTGAACCGTTAAAGATGCCTCGCAGCCTCGAAGGTTGCGCCAACGCCGTTTTCGTCGCGCTTTAAATTCCATTTTCGCCGCAGCGCAATAAACATGACCGCGTCATCACCCTTGGAACGATGGGGGTGAGGAGGCGTTGATACCACGCTCGTCGGCTAACCGAACTGAATTGACGTGCTTACGCGGTTCTGACGGATTCAGCGACTATCGCAAGATCAGCACAACCTACAACGCCCGACTAGACCAGATGAGCGGTCTTCGCAGCCAGCAATCCGTCGATGATCAAATGAGCCAATTGAGACAGTCGCCATAAGGCACTGGAACATAAACATCTAGGAGCAAACACGATGCTCAAGAGAACTCTCGTTTGCCTATCGGTTGCAAGCTTGTTCACAGCGACTGCGGCTCTCGCTGCGGACGCCATAAAGGTAGATCCTGCCAAGCAGCCCACCGAAACAATGACCAAGGCCGTACCGCCGATGACGCCAGCCGACGGTAAGGCTGACCCTACCGCAGCGGCAACTGCACCGGCTGCGGCCAACTGCACGCAAGCAGAGCTCACGGACATGAATACGAAAGCTGCTGCTTTGACCGACAAGGAAAAGCAGAAAATGACCATGGGTCATCTCGATATGGCCAAGAAGAGCATGGACCAAAAAGATATGCCCGGCTGCGCGATGCACATGAAGGAAGCTTCATCGAGCATGGGTACAGTGACGAAGTAATGTGCGACAACGGAAAGGCGCTGTTGAACACGGCGCCTTTTCTGCTCGTCTGACTCTCGTGTAAATTCGCTGCCGAAATATTGAAAGTGGAAATGGATTGGATAGACCGCCATGACAAATAAAATTCCCCATAAGGCGCTTGTCGTTGTGGCTGATGGCGAGGGTGCGCGGTTTTTCCGGAACGCTGGCCAAGACTTCAAAGTGTCGCTGGCAGCTGACGGCGCGTTCATGCCGAACCAAGGTGAAAATGGCGGACCGTCAGGCCATCGGCCACCAGAATCATCGCATCAAGAGACTGGTGAGGCAACGTTCGCCAAACAATTGGCGCATGAACTTTACCGGCGCGCCCATTGCGGAGATTTCGCAGCACTGGTGCTGATTGCCGATCCGCAGACGTTGGGTCAAATCCGCCCGGTGTTGCACAAGGAAGTTCGCGACCGGATGATTTTAGAGCTGCACAAGACTCTGACGAAGGCGTCGATTGCGGATATTGAAAGGGCGCTAGTGTAGCTTTACCTTTCGCCAAGGCGGCAATGCTCAATCTGCCGCGTTGCGGGTTCTGGCCTCGCTTCACTCCACCCACAAGCGCGCAAACCTCGGCCCCAGGCGCGTCAGGATTTCGTAGCCGATGGTGCCGGCCGCTAAACCGGCGTCTTCAATCGACAGGCCTTCACCGATCAGCTTGGCGAAGTCTCCCGGTTTTGCAGCGCCCGGTGCGACATCCGTCACGTCAACGGTAATGAGGTCCATCGATACGCGGCCGACGATGGGTGCCAGCGTGCGGCCGATCATGACGGTGCCACCCGGTCTTTCAATTGTCGCGCTCGCGGATCGCGGCACACCATCGGCATATCCAGCTGCAATCGTCGCGATGCGGCTCGGACGCCGCGCCCGCCACGCTGCCGAATAGCCAACACTCTCGCCCGGTGCGACGTTGCACACTGACAAAATCCGCGCGGCAACCGTCACCGCAGGTTTCACGGGTGCGGATTTTGACTGCGACGCCTGTCCGCCGTACAGCGCATAGCCGGGCCGCACGAGATCGAAGTGGTACGCCGGGCCAAGCATCAACCCGTCTGAAGCCGCAAGCGACCGCCGCAGGCGCGGGAACAGCGCCGACAGCGTTTCAAAGGCCAGCAGCTGCTCGCGATTTTTCGCGTCTGCCGGATTATCCGCAGAGGCGAGGTGGCTCATCACCAATGTGACGTCGATGCCCGCCAGCAGGGACGGATCAGACTGAAGACGGCGCGTTTCGCGCGATGGCAGTCCTAAGCGGTTGAGGCCGGTATCAATGTGCAAACCAGCGGCCAATTTCGCGCCCTGTGCTTTCGCCAGCGCCTGCCACGTGGCAACATCGTCGAGCGTCGAGAGTACCGGCGTGACACCAAGTGCTGCAAACGCGCGGCCATCATCCCCAATCAGTCCGTCGAGCGCGTAGATCGCCGCTTTCGGCGCAAGTTTGCGCGCAG